>JAPUKJ010000292.1 GCA_027295705.1 Ignavibacteria bacterium
GAAACTTTCTTCTCATAAGCCTTGAGAAAAAATCACAATCGGAGAGCATTCATGAAAAATCTTATCCTTGCAAGCACTGTGGCGATTCTTGCTTTCTCAGTGCTGTATTCCCAACCGCAAGTCAGTTTTGATGAATACTTCATTAATAAAACGATGCGGATTGATTATTTCCATGTTGGGGACGCACTTGTAGAAGATTTTACGTTGGATCAGATACGTCAACAAGGAATTTGGGCAGGTAACCCTAGAAGTCCCCTTGATCCTTTTAACAACGGCCGATATTACGCAAAAGTGTACGATATCGCTTCAAACAAACTGATCTTTTCGAAAGGGTACGATACCTACTTTGGTGAATACAAAACAACTCAACCGGCCAAGAATGGGACTAAGAGAACTTATCATGAATCTGTGCTTCTCCCGTACCCTAGGAAGCCCATTCTGTTCGTGATTGAGGTGCGAGATAGGAAGAACGTCTACCATCCGTCCTTCTCAAGGGTTATTGATCCAAATGACTATCACATCATAACGGAAGAACCGGCAAGGGGTGACAAAGTTTTTGAGGTTCTCAAAACTGGCGATCCGCATGAGAAAGTTGACATCGTTCTGATCGCTGAAGGATATACTATGAAGGAAGAGAGCAAATTCGCAGCAGATTTGGAACGATATACCAAGATATTCTTCAACTGGGAGCCTTACAGGAGCTACAAGAAAAACTTCAATGTTTATGGAATCTTTGCTCCTTCTCCCGAAAGTGGTGTTGACGAACCTAGAAAAGGAGTGTACAGGAACACCGTTTTGAATTCTTCATTCAACTCCTTTGATTCAGAACGCTATCTTCTGATAGAAGACAACAAAACTTTGAGGGATGTTGCAGCACAGGTTCCTTATGATGCGATAATGATTATGGTGAATAGTGCCCGATATGGTGGTGGCGCACTTTTGAATAACTATGCCACTTTTACCAGTGATGGTCCGCAGAACGAACACGTTTTCCACCATGAAATTGGGCACTCGTTTGGCGGCTTAGCAGATGAATACTTTACAGCGAGTGTCACATATGATGAGTTCTATCCGCAAGGAGTTGAGCCGTCAGAGCCAAACATAACAGCCTTACTCGATCCAGAGAACCTAAAATGGAAAGAATTGGTATTACCCGGCCTTAGTATCCCAACGGAATGGGGTCAGGAAGAGTTTAACAACCTCAGTGGCGTTCGTAATGCTCTACAAAACGAAAAGTCGCTTAAGATTGATGAAATGAAGACCGAAGGTGCCTCAGACAAAGAAATTGAGGACGTAAAGAAGACATATGCTGAACGAGACAAGGAAGTCAACGATAGAATTACGAAGTTCTTGGTCGAGCACCCACTCCGAGGTAAAGTTGGAGCTTTTGAGGGTGCCGGTTTTGTGCCCAAAGGATTCTACCGTTCGACAGTCAATTCTGTAATGCACAAATTCACCAATGAGGAGAACATTTTTTATGCGGTGAATGAACACGCGATCATCCGCGTTATCAATTATTACAGTGAGTAATGTAAAAGGTAAAAGCGAAAGTCGGTATAGCCACAAAAAGGTGTGTCAGATAATGAAAAAACGGACACGATTGCTTCAGTTTGAATACTTACTCGCCGTAGTAACCTTTATTTCATCCTTTGGATGGTCAGGTTGTAGCAGCGAGAATTCTCATACGAAGCTTGATGGGCTATTCAAGGATGCTTGGGAATTCCGTCTGAAAGAGAATCCTCTGTTCGCTACTTCAGTGGGGGATCATCGGTACAACGACAGGTTGCCTTCAGTCACAATTCAAGATCGTGTACGAAGGGTTGAAAAGACGCGTGAGTATCTTGGACGCTTACATAGAGTTGACCGAGATGTCCTAACTTCAGAGGACAAAATCAGTTATGATATTTTTGAGCGCTTGGCGCTCGACGAGATCGCAGAGTTCAAACACAAGGCATATCTCATTCCGATTACAAACCGATCGGGATTTCACGTCTCATTTGCAGATCTGCCCAACAGGGTCCCGTTAGAAACCGTTCAAGACTATGAGAACTACATAGCGCGTCTTCAGACATTTGATTCATATACTCAACAATACATCTCGATTATGCAAGAGGGGATTAAGAGCGGGTTCGTATTACCCAGGATTGTGTTAGAAGGCTATGAAGGGTCGATTGAGAGTCATATAGTGGGCGATGTTACAAAGAGTGTGTACTACAAGCCTTTTGATTCATTTCCTTCTACTGTATCCGACGCTGACCGTGATCGCTTTCGAGAGTCTGGAAAGCAGGCGATCTCCCAACATGTGATTTCGGGCTACGAAAATTTTCTCAGCTTCATGACGAATGAATATCTCCCAGCTTGCAGACAGACGATCAGTGCTGCTGACCTTCCCGGAGGGAAGTCCTATTATAAGTACGTGGTCCGTCATCATACAACCCTGGACGTATCGCCTGAAGAGATCCACGAGATCGGTACGAAGGAAGTCAACAGAATTCGTGCAGAAATGGAAGGCATAATCGAGAAAGTGAAGTTCAAAGGTGATTTCAAGAATTTTGTCCGTTTTCTTAGAACCAATGCGAAGTTCTATGCCAAAACACCGGACGCTCTGTTAGGCCGCGCGAGTTCTATATGCAAGCGGATGGATGGAGAATTGCCGCGACTGTTCAAGAACTTTCCGCGAGTACCCTATGGTATTAAACCAGTTCCGGAGTACATTGCCCCGAAAACAACGGGTGCCTATTATCAATCTCCCACTGGAGATGGAACGCGGGCTGGATTCTATTTCCTAAATACATATGATCTCAAAAGCCGTCCTCTATACGTGCTTGAGGCCCTTTCTTTCCATGAAGCGGTTCCGGGACATCATCTCCAGATCGCTCTCCAGCAAGAAATGAAAGATGTTCCTCAATTTCGCCGGTTTGCAGGTCTCACCGCGTTTGTGGAAGGGTGGGCTTTATACTCGGAACGCCTTGGGCTTGAAGTCGGATTCTACACGGATCCCTATAGTGATTTTGGACGACTGACGTATGAGATGTGGAGGGCGTGCCGATTGGTAGTTGATACCGGCATCCATTCACTAGGCTGGAGTCGCCAAAATGCAATAGACTTCATGGCTGCTCACACTGCACTATCCCTGCATGAGATAACGACAGAAGTCGATCGATATATTTCTTGGCCAGGCCAAGCTCTCGCATACAAAATGGGTGAACTGAAAATTCGGGAATTGCGCGACCGTGCGGAAACTTCTTTAGGGGAAAAGTTTGATGTCCGTGAGTTTCACGCCGTTGTCTTAGAGAATGGTTCGCTACCGTTAGATATTCTGGAACACCAAGTGAACACCTTTATCTCGAGTCAGTTAGGAATTGAAGGATAAGAAAATCCATTGATGCGGACGTTGATTCATTGAATTTCAAGATAGCCACGAAACGTCAGAATTTCACTTGAAGTCGCCCTCCCAGGTATTCTATCGAGCTTATGGAGACCCTCTGATACGAGCAACACGTCAAAGCGACTTGGTTCTACAGTTTTGATAGTTGATTTTTCATGTGGCTCGATGATTAGCTTACGATCACTGTCTTTGCAAACAAATCTTGTCCATGTCGCGTTGCCAGCTACATAGTCGAGCGTCACACCGTCGTCTTCATACAAGACAAACTCTCCATCCTGTCTGGGATATATGCGCAAAGTGACAGGGTCATCAGTCGGCTCGTCCACGTACTGGCGCACGGGGGCAAATGGGAGAATCGTCCCAGAGCGAACATGAAGGGGCGTGGTAGATAGATCGACATGACGCGTGATTTCTTGGCGTCCCCAGACTTGCTTGTTTGTCCAGAAATCGTACCACATACCCTCTGGAATATAGACATCGCGCTGGGAGGCGCCCTAGCGAACCACAGGAGCAATTAGAATGTCACGTCCCCACAAATATTGGTCAGCGCGTCGAACAGCCTGCGGATCGTCGGGGTAGTGTAGCCACATCGCCCGCATAATCGGCGTGCCTGTATCGTAAGTCTGGCGAACCGTCGTATAGAGATATGGCATGAGTTGGTAACGGAGGTTAAGATATTGTAAGCAGATCGGTTCGACTTCGGGGTTGTGAAGTTCAAAGGTATCAGGAGGCGCGCTCCCTTTTGGACCTGCGACAGCTTCATTCGGACCCAGTTCACCGGTATTCCATCCCCACGGGAGCCGCGTATGCCACACGCGACCGTGTGATCGGAAAATTGGGGTGAGCGAACCAAACTGAAACCAGCGTACGTAAAGCTCTCCTGTCAACTCTTTGGTCGGAAAAAATCGACCAATACCAGTTCCCCAGAACGGTGAAGCACTGAGGGAAAAGTTAATACCTACAGGTACATGGGCAGCGAGTGTGTTCCATAATGAGAAAACGTCCGCCTGACCATACCCACCCACCGTAGCGCTGCATGCCGGTATACCCAGTCCGGTGAAGGCTAAATGGCCGCTTACCGGGTCGATCGGCGAGCGGTCCTTTGTAGTAAATCAGATGCCGCGCTAGCCTCGAGTCAATTGGCAAATTGTCACCGCAATCGGGCCACCAGCCATCTACACCTAGCACAAGCAACGTTCGATGTCTGTCCCAGTAGTTGGCAACATGATCAGAACGGTCATCACGATTCTCCACATATTCCGGGAACTGCCCATGCAGTGTCAGAGGAGGCTGATTGACGTGCAGGATAACTTTGAAATGCATATTGTGAAGGAGATTGATGATCTCACGGGGTTCGTCGAATGTCTTGGGATTAAATTCCAACGACCCGTGTCCAGTATTCCACCCTGCGGGCGTATAGCCTGTCCCAAGATAAATCAGTACATCACACGGCAGGTCCTTCCTGCGAAAGGTTCTGGCAACTTCTAGTACTTCCTCTGGCCCGGAAAGGGTATGGTGGCTCTGGATATATCCCAGCGCCCATTGAGGAGGCGTCACAGTTTTCCCGGTGAGATTTGCGTATTCAGCCATCGCGCGCTTCGAAGAATACCCATCGCGCTCCGAGACAAGAAAACGAGAGAAGCAGTTCAAGACCGCTGCAGGTCGCAGGTTCACACACATGTTCGACATCTAAGAAATGCACCCGTAGCTCAACTGGATAGAGTGTGAGAGGACGGAGGGCTCAAGCCCTCCTCCTACTCGATCAGGGGAGAATATTACCAAATCCTTACAATTACCTTTCAGTGCCTCCACTTTACATAACCGCATCCCTCGGCGTATATGCCCTCGCTGTGCCTAGAATTAGTCTACACATGAAATAAATCGTCGTGTTGCATGATTTGTCCGACTCTTATAAGAATTTACATTGACAAGGGCAGATCAGAACCATATGAGGGAACATAAATCAGTACAAAATTTGTTTTGTTCTAAGAGGGATAATTGTGGGCATGTTCATCCAAGCAAAAGCACAGCATCGGTGGTTTCTTCTGTACCGTTTTGGTGATGTTTTTTCCAGGTTGATCCAGTGAAATACAAAAAGTCCGTTGTCCTGCTTCTACTTATTTGTGCTGGTTTTAGTCAGTCGTCTTGGGCACAAGCATGTTGTTCCGCGGGGACCCCTTTACTGAGTTCACTTGAACTTCCTTCAACTGCAAGAGGCAACCTCCAATTTGCATTGACTTACGAGTATAATGCGCTGCTTGACGTTCTGTCGGGCACCAGAACTCTTGAAGACGATACCCGACGCCGTGTTACACACTCTGTATTACTCGAAACAAGCTATGGTCTTTCATCCACGTTCTCAGTTAGTGCTCTGTTGACGCTCGTTCAGCAGGAACGAAGGATTGTGTCACCATTCGACGGAACGGAATCTCAGTTGAGCGCTCGGGGCATAGGAGACGCCGTTGTGCTGTTCAAGCACAGTCTTGTTCCTCTCAACATTTTCTCTCAGCTGGAAGTTACCATTGGTGGCGGTGCAAAAATTCCACTAGGATCTTCCACACTTACATCGGGCGGCATTTTGCTTCCCGCAGATATGCAGCCTGGGACTGGCGCCTGGGATGGAATCTTGTGGGCGTACGGGTCCAAGGGATTTCTTCCCACGCTGCCTTTGAATATCTTTGCTACAACGTCCTACCGGTTCACAGGAGTTAACGATCGTTTTGGAGGAGAACACGAGGGATACAAATTCGGCAATGAATTTATTGTATCAGTTGGAGTTGGATACCGAACCGATATGTTACTTGACTTCTCATTGCATTTTCGTTTTCGCCACACTACGCCTGACCAATTTGGCGGATCGGGTATTCCAAACACTGGGGGGGACTGGTTTTACCTCATACCTGGCATCAATGTCAAATCGTCACCCAATCTTACGTTTCGAGCTTCAGGCCAACTTCCGGTCTATCGAAACCTGAAAGGGACACAGCTTACCACTAGCTTTACGGCATCATTAACGATTTTCTACATTTTGGGCTGACGAATTTGACAATTGTGTCTAAGTTGAGACCACAAGACAGTAAGAGCTCTTCATGACTTTAATTCGGTGAAAGGAGTAACGTATGCGTGTGCAAGGAAGTGCTGCTTTGATTACAATTATGCTTTCTCTCGCTCTTGTGGGTTGTGAGAATTCAACCGGGACTGACCAAGTCACGGGAGATTGGCTGATTCCGATAGATCAGATATTTGACGGCGGTCCAGGGAGGGATGGCATTCCAGCATTGACAAATCCAGAGCTTATAGGAGCTGCCGGAGCAGCGTACCTTGAAGATGCCGACCTTGTTATTGGATTGAAAATCGGAAATGAAGCTCGCGCATATCCGCATGCTATTCTGGATTGGCATGAGATTATAAATGATGATGTCAATGGAACCCAGTTCTCAATTACGTATTGCCCGTTGACGGGGTCAGGTATCGCCTGGAACAGAGTAATCAATGGAACACCAACCACATTTGGTGTTTCTGGTCTCCTGTACAACACAAATCTGATTGCGTTTGACCGTTTGACAAATAGCAACTGGTCTCAGATGAAACTCCAGTGTGTTAACGGACCATTGAGCGGGACGAGCATTTCCACTTACCAGATTGTTGAGACAACGTGGGAAACCTGGAAGGAAATGTATCCCCAGACGAAAGTTGTTTCATCCAACACCGGGCATTCTCGACCATACGGACAGTACCCTTATGGGGACTATCAAACAAGTGGTTCATTACTGTTTCCGATCAGCAACGATGATACCAGATTGCCAAGGAAGGAACGTGTCCACGGAGTGATTGTGAGAGAAAGGACGAAGGTCTTTCGAATCAATTCATTTGCCGATGACATTGACGTGGTTAATGACCTCTTTAATGACGTTGCCCTGGTTGTTGCGGGTAGCCGTGCAAAGAATCTTGTCGTGGTGTACGAACGCAAACTTGATGATGGAACGCTTTTATCCTTCACGCCGATTCAGAATGCCTCTCTCCCCGTGGTGATGACCGACACCGAAGGGACAAGGTGGGACATTTTTGGGAGGGCAGTAAGCGGACAGCGCGTTGGTACTGAATTGAAACCGGTCCGTTCTTACGTTGCTTATTGGTTCGCGTGGGGAGCTTTTTTCCCAGGGGCAGAGATTTACTGAAACAGTGATCAAAGCTTTCAAAGCCAGTGATTTAAATATGGATCCCGCAAGGCAGGACCATCAACCTTAAGAAAGCATGAACGTTAAGAAGCGACATAAAACCATCGTAACGATGGTCCCTTTCCTCGTTTTCTTTTTAATGGGTTGCAATGACGTAACAAATTCCGATTTGCCTGACGACACAAGAAAACCAAACCCATGGCTGGTTCCCGTGGAAGAGGTCCTTGATGTTGCGGGGAGGGACGGGATTCCTGCTTTGACGAATCCGGATCTAACCACACCGGCGGGAGCCACGTACCTAGTCGATGACGATCTCGTGGTCGGAGTGAAGGTTAGAAATGAGATTCGTGCATATCCGCACCCGATCCTTGACTGGCATGAAGTAATCAATGACAACATTAACGGAACGGAGCTCACGATCACATATTGTCCTTTAACTGGATCAGGTGTTGCTTGGGAGAGAGCAATTAATGGTACGCGAGCAACTTTTGGCGTTTCTGGTCTCGTTTATAACTCAAATCTGATTCCCTATGACCAAGGAACTAGAAGTAACTGGTCCCAGATGAAACTTCAGTGTGTGAATGGTCCGTTGATGGGAACTCTTGTCGCCACCCATCCGATCATAGAGACTACCTGGCGGACTTGGAAGGATATGTATCCCCAGACGCGGGTTGTTTCGACCAACACCGGTCATGCCCGTTTCTACGGGGTTTATCCGTATGGAAACTATAGAACGGAAGATTTTCTTATTTTCCCAATTGGCAACGATGATCAACGATTGCCCAGAAAGGAACGAGTCCACGGCGTGATTGTGGGAGAGAGGACGAAGGTCTACCGAATCAACACATTTTCCAATGACATTGAGGCAGTAAACGACACGTTCAATGGTGTCTCTCTTGTGGCCGTAGGTAGCAGCGCGAAGAACTTTGTCGTAACTTATGAGCGGCAACCTGGAGACGGAACCGTGTTGACTTTCTCGCCCGTTCAGAGTGTTTTGCCCGTTGTAATGGTGGATAATGAAGGCACAAGATGGGATATTTTCGGAAAAGCCGTGGACGGTCCGCGCGCCGGATCAACACTCAAGCCGCTACGTTCTTACACTGCATATTGGTTTGCATGGGGAGCCTTTTTCCCCGGCGCAGAGATTTACTAGCTTGTTTCAGAATCGTATGTTAAAGGCCACATCCTTCCTCGTTAGGCTAAGCACCTCGGCGAAATGCTTCATGCTGTACTTCCAAGGTGCTGCCGACGGAACCTTCACGATGACTACTTGCGGCTGGGTTCTTTTCAATTGAGGATTTCGTTTAGTCTTAGAAACAAACCCAAGCTTCTTGAGCTTCCCATATTGAATTTTATCCAGTGCGGGGATAAAGGTTTCTCTTTCGTATTCTGCAAACTCATGACTCTTCAATCCGACCAGTCTTTTCAAGTCGTCCGTGCTCCTGGTAAGCCTCAAAAGTCCTATAGTGATTTCATTCTCAAAACGTCCCCTGTCAAAATTGTCAAACATCTCTCTGGTCTTTTCTGACAAGGCGCAACTCAGGCTAGACAGGCAGGAGAGGGAAAGGCTTCAGCAACAGATTGAGCACCAACAAAAACGTCGGCGGATTCTGGAAGGGATAAAGATATGATCCCACGACCAATGTCAGAGACCATCCCAACCATTTTCACGTCTATTTCTTACTTAAAATCTGTTGAAACTATTGGAACACCGTCGGATCGAGAACCCCTTCGACGTCGTCTAATACCATCATCCTTAAAAAGAAGAAAGAAAAAGTCTTCTTGATCTAGGCTTATATTTCTCTCTATAAATAATCCAATCATACTTCTCTAAGCAATTGCTGCAAGGCACAAAAGGCTCAATGTAGCACTCTTTGTAGAATATCAATTCAGCGTTACCGTAATCTTGTTTACAAGGTGGTGCGGGTACTTCGGCAGGAGGTAGCACATGAAGCCTTTTGTATTTTTTTTGCGGGTGGAAGAACAGGGGGTTTTTGTTTCCAACAGACACCAAACGATTCGGGTGCATTAATCTGACGCCCTTATGGAGTTCCTTTTGACCCGATCATTTCCCTATAAAAACAATTCCCCCCTCAGCGACTAGTTCGACCTGTTTCGAAATAGTGAGCGTCTCTGGATAGGATCCAGCTTTTACCTTGATCCGGGCACCATCCCATGCAATGTCATTTGCCTCCCACACAGTGTTGAACGGTTTGGCGGGTGTGCCTAGCTCCTTACCCGTATGGGCGTGATTGACGTAGATGGTTCCGGTATAGTGTTTCAAGTAGACGTCATCATAAATTTCATTGTCCAATAGCAGAACATGAAGTTGACCCAGTATACCCGGTGCGCGACGATCGTCTAGATCCAAAATCGTTATTCCTTCTGGTTCTTCATACCGGGACCAACCAGGATGGAATTCATAGTTAAAGTATCCATTACCGTTCGTAGAATGTTCTACCCTTATCCAAGATTGCATATCATGCGTGTCAAAAACATGTACGCCCTCCCTATCTTTGTCTGTATCTGTATGATAACCGCTAACTAGATATAATAAATCTCCGCTCGACGAAAACACTCCTCCTTGCATATAATGGAGTTCAAGCGGTGCACCGTCTTCGTCAAGAATGTCGATTTCATCTTCAAAATCTAGTATTACTGCACCGTTCAGTTCAGACCAATTCAGAAAGTATTTAAAAATAGTAGTTGGATGATTGTCG
>JAPUKJ010000293.1 GCA_027295705.1 Ignavibacteria bacterium
CCACTGCCAATCCCGCCTGTCACGCCAATCAGGAAAAATGGTCTTCCTAGCCGCGGATTCAAGCTTCAATCTTGGTTGCTTCAGAGGCAGGATTGCGGAATTCTAAATGTGGCAATGTAAAATTACGTAGACCAAAGATCGGTTTACTTTGCATACGCGACAGCCCTGAACTCCCTGATGACAGTGACCTTTATCTGACCGGGATACTCCATTTCTTGCTGGATCTTTGCTGCAATATCGGAAGCCAATTGATCGGCCGTCGCATCGTCAATTTTGTCTTGCTCAACAACCACGCGGACCTCCCTCCCAGCCTGTATTGCGTAAGTCTTGGCTACTCCTTGAAATGATTGGGCAAATGATTCGAGTTTCTCGAGCCTTTTTACATATCCCTCGACTGACTCGCGACGTGCTCCCGGTCGGGCGCCACTCACCGCATCAGCCGCCTGAACAAGCGCTGCAATCGGGGACTCCATGGGAATGTCATCGTGGTGAGACCCGATTGCATTGGCGACAATCGGGTGCTCACCGCACTTTTTGGCAATTTCGTATCCAATGAGAGCATGAGGACCTTCCACAGAGCGGTCAACACATTTCCCGATGTCATGGAATAATCCTGCACGCCTCGCCAATCGCGCGTCCAGACTTAGCTCGGCTGCCATCAAACCGGTCAAAAATGCGACTTCAATGCTGTGCTGAAGCATGTTCTGTCCATAGCTTGAGCGATACTTCATGCGACCCAGGAGACTCACCATCTCTTTATGGGTTCCATGGAGCCCGACTTCAAGCAAAGTATTCTCTCCTATTTTCACCACTTCTTCCTCCAGCTCAGTGCGAACCCTTTCAACCATTTCTTCGATTCGGGCAGGGTGAATTCTACCATCGGAAATCAGACGTTCCAATGATACTCGAGCAACTTCTCGCCGAAATGGGTCAAAGCCTGACAGGATAACAGCTTCGGGCGTATCATCTACTATAACATCTACTCCTGTCGCTGCTTCAAAAGCTCGAATATTTCTTCCTTCACGCCCAATTATCCGACCTTTCATTTCGTCGCTTTGGATATTCAGTACACTTACTGTAGTCTCGACAGAATGATCAGCAGCCGTGCGTTGTATCGCCTGCACAATTATTTTCTGAGCCTCTTTTTTGGCTTCATCTCGGGCTTTGTCCCGTAGCTCCTTCAGCATATGGGCAGCCTCTGCACGTGCATCGTTTGCCATATTCTCAATCAGAAGGCGCTTCGCTTCCTCAGGTGAAAGCCCAGATGTCCGCTCCAAACGAATGTTCTGCTCCGCTACAAGCTTTTCAAGTTCATCATGACGAGTTTGCGTAACACGGGCTTTTTCTTCAAGTCGACGCTGAAGCGTAGCCTGATCCCGCTCCTTCTTGGAGAGCAACTCAACCCTGCGGTCAATGTTTTCTTCCCGGACATCCAGTGCTCTTTCCTGGCCTTGCAGTTTGTTTCGCTTGTTCTGTGCCTCACGATCGAATTCCTTCTTCTTCGAATACCACTCGTCCTTCACCTCAATCAGTTTTTCACGTTTCAGTGTCTGAGCCTCTTTCTCGGCATCAGTAACAATCTTTCTGGCTACATTCTTAGCAGAAGCAATTCTGTTCTCGCCAGTCTTTCCACTGATATACCAACCGACGAAAAAGCCTACGCCCAAGGAAAGCATCACAACGGGTATCAAAATGTGAACTTCCATGTTGCCTCCGAATTCATTAATCTTCCCAATAAACAAAAAAATCCGCACAGCACAACCGCACAAAAAGGCTATTAGGAAAAGAACCTTTTCCAAACACAGTGGGTGCTCGCCTGAACGTCTCTTACTTCCACAGTCTCGCTTTCTACCTCGAAAGTCCGAGGGAGGTCATCGCAAGAACTCAGCCTAGGCTGAGTGTGGCTTGTAATTGACGCCCACGAGTCGGGCTCCCATTACAAGAATGTTGGTTCTTTATAATGCGTTTGAGACGGCTGCGGTGCGGATTAAGATCCGTACCTGACATTACCTACTAGTTGTTAAAGAACGAGGGCCTCCAGTATGTTGACGTATCACGAATCAAAACGTTCCCTTAATTCTCGCGCAAGCAATTATCCAAGTAGTTTGTGAGTTTGTTAACTTCACCCTCGACTAATGTGGCTATTTCGTTTGCACTTTCCCGCTCTTTGAAAAGGTCTTCCGTGATATTCAACGCAGACAGAACTGCAACGGTCAAGGCGGGTTGCTCCGAAATTTTGTCGTGGATCGTATTTATCATTTCGTCGACATATGTTGCAACCCGACGGGTAAACTCTTCGCTTTCACCGCGCAAAGGATACTCTGACCCAAATATTTTTACTTTGATGCTTTTCTTGTCCGTTGTCATGTACTGTTTGCCGCTAATGTTAAGTAATGTAACCGTCTCCCCTATTGCATGTCACTGTTTCCGATTTGTTCTAGAGATATCCGTCAATTCTTGCAAGGAGCTCCTTTACTTTTGCACGAAGCGCCTCACGATCACCATCTACCATACTACCCGTCCTGGTAGCCTCAGCGAGGCTCTGTTTCTCGCTCATCGTTTGTACGAGTTCTTCTTTCATTGCTAATTGTTCCTTCAGTTGTGTGATCTCTCCCTCCAATTGCTCAACTTTTGAATCAAGATCAGCTTTTTCAGCGCGCAACTGCGCAATTAACTCGCCTGCACGCCTCGCCTTTTCCCAAAGCCTTCCTAGTCCTGCCTCCACGCCTTGCAGGGCACGCGGTACCGTGGTATGTGTAGTTGTGGAATGTTGGTCCACACTCCGTCCTACGCTGTTGCTGGTTCAAGTACTTCTTTCAACGCTTCGCAGCAAAGCATTGAATCTGTCCTGTACATGTGTCACGATGTTCCGCACCTCTGTATCGATCTCTGCATCTGTCAATGTCTTATCAGGAGACATCAACTCCAAGGAGAATGCCAAGCTTTTTTTCCCGGCCGGCAATTGATCGCCTTGGTAGACATCGAACAGTTCAATACCTTGGAGCAATCCGCTGGAAAATTCCTTAATTGATTTTTGCAAACCCTCAGCACTTATGCCAACATCAACGATGAACCCTAAATCTCGCTTGACCTTTGGAAATCTCGGCAACGGTTCGTAAAGCGATTTGTCAGTTGGCGCCAGCAATTCGAGATTTAGTTCAGCTACAAAGACTTCCTGCCCTATGCCAAATGTGTTGAGGACTTCCGCTCTTACGAGGCCGAGATAGCCCCCATAAGTCCCATTGATTTCAAGGGCTATCCTGTTCTCAACTAAAGAATCACTAGTAGAATAAGAAATAAACTTTCCTTTGTCAAGACCATTCTGTTCAAGCAGATCTATCACTTTACCCTTAACGTCGAAAATGTTAACACATGTTGACGGTGAACCCCAATGTCTTGGAGCTACCATACCTGTCATAAGCAGACAAAGCCTTTGTTCTTCCAGGAAATTTTCCACCAACTTGGGCCTTTCTGATTCATCTCGCGAAAAGACATGTCCAATCTCAAACAGCCTAAGGTCATTGTTACCATAATTGAAATTCCGCGCGACGACGTCGAGCAAGCCTGGGACTAGGCTAGTTCTGAGAGTATCCATTTCGCGGTTTTGCGGATTCGAGATCCGAGCTGGTGTCGCACCACCCAGAATAGCTTTCTTAGTCTCCTGCATCGAATTTGTTATTGTCTCACAAAAGCCTAGTCCTATAACCTTCTCTCTGACATGATCTGCATGACTTTCTTTTGGAAAAAAGTGTGCAAAATCGACTGTTGCTGTAGTTTTGTCTTCTATCTTATCGTACCCGTAGACCCTCCCGACCTCTTCTATCAGATCGATTTCGCGAGTAATGTCCACCCTGTAAGATGGAACCCTGAACATAAGTCTCTTTGACCCTCGTTTTGTCGGAACAATATCCAACAAGCGCAACAGACGAACAGTTTGTACCGTCGTAAGCTTAGTGCCAAGAACGAGATTGACCCTCTCCGGTCGCAATGGGACGAATCGTTCTTTCACCTTTCTTGGATAGATATCAATCACGCCCTTTAATAATTCTCCACCCGCCATATCCACGATCAATTGTGCTGCGCGATTCAACCCGTACAAAACTCCATCGGGGTCAGCTCCGCGCTCAAAGCGTTGTGATGCATCCGTACTAACCCCAAGAAGCTTTGAAGTGCGACGAATGCTTGAGGGGTTCCAGTACGCACTTTCGAGGACTATATCAACCGTGCTGTCACTTATTTCAGAATTGGCCCCGCCCATTACACCAGCGATGGAGACTTCTCGCTCGGCATCACACACCATCACTACCCCGTCAGGCAATTTGCGTTCCTGTCCATCAAGCGTAATGAAGGAACTGCTTCTCTTTGTTTGTCTGACAATAATCTGTTTACCTTTAAGGAGTGCGTAGTCAAAGGGATGAAGCGGCTGGCCACATTCCATCATGACATAATTCGTCACGTCAACGACGCTGTTTACGGGCCGCAGATTCAATCCCTTGAGAGCGTTCTGAAGCCATCGCGGGGATGGTTCAACCTTCAATCCGCAAATCATCCGAACCGCAAAGCGATAACAGTTCTGTGTGTCCTGCACTTTTACAGTTAGGTGTTTCGATACTGGAATTGCTGCTTCTTTTAATTTCAATTTGGGTAACTTTGGTTTTCTGCCAACTATGGCACCAATTTCTCTGGCAATACCTATGTGGCTAAGCCAATCCGGTCTATTCGGCGTAGTCTCAATATCATAGACAATGTCTGCCACTCCCAAGTACTCTGCGAGGGGTTTTCCAATCTTAGCATTGGATTCCAAGACGAGAATGTTGTCCGCATCTTTGCCCAAGTCAAGTTCGTATTCAGAACATATCATACCTGAAGATTCTATACCTCGAATCTTCACGGTGGATAGAGGAAGCGGCTTTCCTGACGGATCATGCTGATTTCTTGGTACTATTGCTCCACTCATTCCTACAGCTACTTTCTGTCCCGCAGCGACGTTAGGAGCGCCACACACGATCTGCAGTGTTCCGGTGCCTACATTGACTTTGCAGATCGAGAGTTTTTCTGCATTGGGATGTTGAGTACGTTCTAACACCTTCCCAACCACGAAGCCATTGTATTCCTCTCCAGTCCGCTCAACGCCTTCGAACTCCAACCCGAGCTTGCTAAGTTTATCGGCGAATTCATCAGGTGGAAGGCTAAACTCTATATATTGCTGAAGCCAACTTTGTAATACTTTCATGATATCAAGTCTAAGACAACCAACACATCATCTAAACGGGTCAGAACTGATTAAGAAACCTGACATCGTTCTCATAAAAGAGTCGGATATCATCAATCCCATAACGTAGCAACGCAATTCGGTCGACGCCCATTCCGAAGGCATAGCCAGTGTATTTCTCTGCGTCATAGCCAACATAGCGGAAAACGTTGGGATCAACCATGCCACAGCCTAGAATCTCCAACCAGCCGTTCTGTTTGCACAATTTGCATCCCTTGCCACCGCAAACGAAGCATGTTATGTAAATATCTGCGCTTGGCTCGGTAAAAGGGAAGAACGTTGGTCGGAATTTGTATTTCAAACCACTACCATAGAACTGCTTGATGAACGAAACCAGCGTCCCCTTCAAATCACTGAAGGTAACTCCTCGGTCGACGAAAAGACCTTCTACCTGATAGAATACACAGTAGCTCCGAGAACTGATTGCCTCATTACGATATACCCTTCCGGGCATGATAATGCGAACTGGAGGGGGATGCTTTTCCATGACTCGAATCTGCACTGGAGAGGTATGTGTGCGAAGCAGGGCATTCTTGTCGCTGAGAAAGAAGGTATCCTGCGTATCTCGAGCTGGATGATTTGGGGGGAAATTCAGTGCCTCGAAGTTGTGATAATCATCCTCGATCTCAGGACCATCAGCAATTCCAAACCCCATTGAGACAAATATGGATTTGATTTCATCAAGCGTCTGCGAAAGGGGATGTTTACTTCCAAGATAGCTTCGCCTCCCTGGAAGCGTCAAATCCATAGGAGTGCGCCGTTTGGGCACGGACTCCAGAGAGGCCGCTTTATGATCGTACAATCCTTGGGTGTGAGCTCTCAGCTCGTTTAGAAGTCTGCCGAGCGCCGGCTTCTCAGATGGCTTAACAGACCTCAACGCATCAAATAAGGATGCAATCAAGCCCTTGCGGGAAAGGAACTTGATACGAAACTCCTCGAGCTGCTGTTGAGTAGTGACGGCCGCGATTTCTGTCTCAGCCTGGTGGCGAAGCTGTGTTACTTTAGAATCCATAGCAGGGAACAGAAACTAGCCTAGCAGAATTTCCTGTTCGGCAAGGAATCACTGCTGCCTCACACGAACAGGAAACCCTATTGATTACGGGGCGAGTGCAAACTTCACGACCTCGGCAAATGCCGGAGGGTTGTTTGCCGCAAGGTCAGCGAGGATCTTCCGGTTTATTCCAACTTCTTTCTTGCTGAGATTATCCATTAGTCGAGAGTAAGTGGTCTCGTTCAATCTCGCAGCGGCGTTGATACGAGCGATCCACAACTGACGAAAAGTTCGTTTCTTGGTCTTTCGGTCTCGATAGGCGTATTGCAAACCCTTCTCGACATGATGCTTCGCGACCGTGAGGACTTTGCTCCTTGCACCCCAGTAGCCTTTTGCTTGCTTGAGGACGCGCTTGCGTCGCCGGTGGGAAGCTGTTTTACTCTGTGAACGTGGCATAACCGGTTTTTACCCTTTCTATTGCGTATTGACCCGCTATTCAACCGTCGCGCTAAAGAAAACGGTTGCGGTCAAAAGCGTTAATTGACTCAAGCCTGAAGCAGAATGCTAACTGCTCTCTGCTCTTGCTTTGATACAAGTGCTCCTCTTCTGAGTTTCCGTTTACGTTTTCTTGTTTTCGATGTCAGAATGTGACTTCGATACGCACTCGCACGCTTGATCTTGCCTGTCGCAGTTTTTCTGAACCGCTTCTTCGCACCACTTCTAGTCTTCATCTTTGGCATTCGTCATTTCCTTTCTTTGGTTCTCGTCCGACTTCGTTTTTGCTTTCCTTTTCCGGTCTGGAGCAATGATCATGACCATACTTCTACCTTCCATGCGAGCAGCCTGGTCTACCTTGCCAACGTCATCCAGTCGTTCAGTCAGTCTCGCGAGCAAGACTTCACCCTTTTCCTTGTACGTAATCTCTCTCCCTTTGAACCTTACAGTCGCTTTGACCTTGTGCCCGTCAGTCAGGAACTTCCTTGCATGTCTCGCTTTAAAATCAAAATCATGCACATCCGTATTCGGATGGAATCGTAATTCTTTGAGTAACGACACATGCTGATGCTTCTTCTGGATCTTATCCTTCTTGGCAAGTTCGTACTTGAACTTACCGAAGCTAATTATCTTGCACACTGGCGGTTTGGCGGAGGGAACAATCTCTACAAGATCTGCATCCCCATTCCTAGCCATATCAATGGCCTCCCGCGGCACCATAACGCCCAGCTGATTCCCCTGTTGATCGATGACACGTACTTCAGGAACGCGAATCTCATCATTGATGCGAGGCCGCTTTTCTTTACCGATTCGAAATGTCTCCTATAAAGTGACTTTTTTCTGTGATTTCCTTTTGGACCTGCCGGAGAAATTCCTCCCGGCTTACAGCCCCAAGATCCCCCTTCCTATGCTGACGCACAGAAACATTATCTCCAGCGCTTTCCTTTTTGCCAACAACGAGCATGTAGGGCACCTTCTTGATCTCCCATTCCCTGATCTTGAAGCCAATCTTTTCGTTACGATCATCAATCTCCGCCCGCACACCCAAACCCACCAAATCATCGCAAACTTTCTTTGCATAATCAAGTTGGCTGTCTGTGATAGGAAGGATGACGCACTGAAGGGGGGCCAGCCATAGTGGGAACTCTCCTGCATAATGCTCAATTAAGACACCAATGAAACGCTCCAGAGAGCCAAATGGTGCACGATGGATAATCACAGGCCGATGTTTCTTACCATCACTCCCTGTGTACTCAAGATTAAACCGCTCTGCCATTATGTAATCGACTTGCACCGTTCCCAGCTGCCATGTACGATGAAGTGCATCCTTCACAAGGAAGTCGATTTTTGGACCATAAAACGCCGCTTCCCCAATAGCTACGGTGTAATTCAGCTCTGTCTGCTCGGCAGCCTCTCTAATGTCATTCTCTGCCTGTTCCCATAGCTCGTCTGCACCCCCGAATTTCCCTTTGTCTTTCGGGTCACGAAATGATAGTCGGGTCCCAAAATCCTTGAACCCCAGAGTTCTGAACACGAGCTGAACGAGATCGATCACATCACACAATTCGTCTCGAAGCTGATCCTGCCTGACGTACATGTGCGCATCATCAACCGTAAACGATCGCAGGCGTGTGAGACCATTCAGTTCCCCTGATTGCTCATACCGATACACTGTTCCGAATTCAGCCAACCGTAAGGGTAGATCCCGAAAGCTACGTGGCTTCGCCAGGTATATTTGGTGATGATGAGGACAGTTCATTGGCCTCAGGAGATACTCTTCGTTCTCGACAACGATTGGCGCGAATTGACTATCTTTGAAATACGGATAATGGCCACTCGTCTTGTAGAGACGTATGTTACCGATATGAGGTGTCACGACAGGAAGGTATCCTCTCTTTCGCTGTTCTTCCCGCAAAAAATTTTCCAACGTATCGCGAAGAACAGTTCCCTTGGGCAGCCATATAGGCAGTCCACTACCGACTTTTGGCGTCAACATGAATAGTTCTAATTCGACACCAAGTTTCCGATGGTCTCTTCGTTTCGCTTCTTCAAGCCGAAGGAGATGATCGTCGAGCTCTTTTTGACTCGGAAATGTAATGCCATAGATACGCTGCAGCATTTTGTTTTTTTCATCCCCGCGCCAATAGGCCCCCGCGACGTTCAGAAGTTTTATTGCTTTTATCTTACCAGTCGAAGGGATGTGTGGACCAAAGCATAAGTCTGTGAAGTTGCCTTGATGGTAAAACGTTATCTGTTGGTCTTTGAGACCATCGAGCAGCTCAAGCTTGTACTGGTCGCCTTTCTTCCTGAAGTACTCTACGGCGTGCTTCCATGGTATGACCTCACGCCGGTAAGGAACGTCCCTTTTAGCAAGTTCATACATTTGCTTTTCAATCTGGATAAGATCTTCGTTGGAGATAGAGTGATCTCCTAAATCGAGATCATAATAGAAGCCGTTCTCAATTGGAGGACCGATGCCAAATTTTGTTTCAGGAAAAATTTTCTCAATGGCCTCTGCCATCAAGTGTGCGGAGCTATGCCAATAGGTTCGCTTCCCTTCGTCATCCCCCCATCGGTAAAACTTCACGACTACATCGCATTCAATCGGACGAAAAAGATCCCACGTTTCGCCATTGACAGAAATCGCAAGAACCTCCTTCGCCAATTCCTTGCTGATGCTTTCAGCGATTTGTTGCCCGGTCACACCCCTTTCAAATGCACGAACAGTCCCATCAGGAATTGTAACGCTAATTTGGGTCATTGATATTCGAGAAATCTTCCATTGCAACAAAAAATCGGAGCAGGCTCCGATTTGAATTTACATGTCCGTGGGCGATACAGGAGTCGAACCTGTGACCTCTACCATGTCAAGGTAGCGCTCTAACCAGCTGAGCTAACCGCCCTGTGATTTTCGCGAGCAGCAGATAGACACCAACGCAAGACTCAGCAAAGATTCGTAGGCACCTCGTGCCGAGGGCCGGACTTGAACCGGCACGGACCTTTCGGCCCTCAGGATTTTAAGTCCTGTGCGTCTACCAATTCCGCCACCCCGGCGATCGAGAAATCGATCTAGGATACTACGCTTCTCTAATGGGACGGTACCGAGGCGCCGGGCGGATTCGAACCGCCGCGTAAAGGTTTTGCAGACCTCTCCCTTACCACTTGGGTACGGCGCCACTAATTCTACGAGAGATGACGGAACGACATCCAATGGATTCCACCTGTCGCTGTCAAGACCTGCCCATACTGCTATGAGCACGATGACGCCTCCGTTGTTAGGAGGGCGCGCGACCCCTATATAAACAAAACCCCGCCACCTGGTGGGATTGGGGGCGGCGGGGCCACTTTAAAGAGGAAGTGTATTGTACAGGAACATTCGGTGCGATTACCGAATGCCCCTTGCCCCGAAGGGCAGAGCGGGAAACGGGATTCGAACCCGCGACATCAACCTTGGCAAGGTTGCGCTCTACCAACTGAGCTATTCCCGCATTGGTAC
>JAPUKJ010000294.1 GCA_027295705.1 Ignavibacteria bacterium
CCCTTTGTTACTTTCCATCAACTTGCGTAACTGCACTATTGTGTTTTCCTGGACGTCGTTAACATTTATTGATAACATAATACTCTTGGTGAATTTTTCCCTGACCCTGTCCATCGGACACACTTCACTGACGAGAATTTTCAACTTGTCGCCACTCACCTCTCCTTTCCCAATCACCATTACCATTGCATCAGGCTGAAAAAAATGTTGATATTTCGCGTATGCATCTGAAAACACAATACACTCACCTTTGCCACTGAAATCCTCCATCTCCAGGAACGCCATGGCATTACCGCGTTTGTCAACTTTCTTCTTGACCAGCGTGATAACCCCACACACCTTTGCTGTGCCTGCGGTCCTGAATCCTGCCAGATCTCCAAAATGTACATTTGCAAATTCTTTGATCTCCGGCTCAAATTTTGATAGGGGATGTCCCGAAACGTAGAATCCAAGGACAGATTTCTCACGCGCTAGCTTCTCACCTTCTGGCCAAGGAGCAATATCAGTTAGCGTCGGGTACATAATCGCCCCCCCTTGGCTGGTCGCGAGGCTTTCAAAGAGACTCGACTGACCGTTCACGTTCCGGTTCTGGTATGCCTGTCCAAATTGCACCGCTCGATCGATGTTTCGAAAGTGTAGCGCTCTATGTTCCCGCAGCGAGTCAAACGCTCCAGCCTGAACGAGACTCTCGAGACATTTCTTGTTCACAAGCCGCAGATCAACGCGCCGACAAAAATCGAACATGTTCACGAACTTTCCCTTCCCATCACGAGCCTTGATAACTGTGTCTATGGCACTCTCACCCACATTCTTAATTGCACAGAGACCAAACAAGATATCTCCCTTCACCACGTTGAAACTCTTGCCGCTTTCATTAACATCAGGAGGGAGCACTTTAATGCCCAACTTGCGACAGTCATCTATAAGCCTAACAATCCTGTCTGTGTTACCAATTTCAGATGACAACGTTGATGCCATAAATTCAGCCGGATAGTGAGCTTTTAGATAGGCGGTCTGGTAAGCCACAACTGAATATGCGACGCTATGTGATTTGTTAAACCCGTAGGACGCAAACTTCTCAATCAAGTCAAAGATCTCACCGGCGAGTTGTCTTTCAGCTCCTAAGCGGACTGCACCATCGACGAATTCCTTTTTTAACTCAGCCATCAGTTTCTTATCCTTCTTGCCCATCGCACGCCGCATAAGATCCGCTTTAGGGAGCGTAAACCCTGCGACCTCGCTCGCTATCTTAATAACCTGCTCCTGATACACAATGACCCCATAGGTCTCCTGCAGCACAGACTCTAACTTGGGATGCAGATACGATATCTGCTGCTTCCCGTGTTTGCGAGCGATGAATTCTCCGATCATATCCATTGGGCCGGGACGATACAAAGCATTCATTGCAACAAGATCACTCATACAGGTTGGTCTCAACCTGCGGAGCCAGTCCCGCATGCCAGAGCTTTCGAACTGGAACACCCCAACAGTATCTCCCTTCGAGAACAAATCGAACGTCTTCTTATCGTCTTCCGGGATCTCATCTAAATCAATTTCAATGTCATGGTTCTCCCGTATCATTGACAAAGCGTTATCTATCACCGAAAGCGTGCGCAACCCTAAGAAATCCATCTTGAGTAACCCTGCAGAAGCAAGATCCTTCATGTTGTACTGCGTCATTATCTCGGTTTGGGGAGTCTTATAGAGGGGAACATACTCGCTAATGTCGCCCGGGGCAATCACAACACCTGCAGCGTGCATGCCCACATTTCTGTTCATCCCCTCCAGAACAAGCGATGCTTCCACCAACGTCGAGATTTTCGGGTCAGTGCTATCCTTAACCCATTTCAAATCTGGAATTGTTTCTAAAGCATCTGCCAATGGGCGAACCCTCCCCAATTCGACGGGGATCTGCTTGGTGATAGATTCTATCGTGCCTAGTGGAATACCAAGCACACGACCCACATCCTTCAACACAGCACGAGACGACAGCGTCCCGAATGTAATAATCTGAGATACTGAGTCGGCACCGTATCGTTCTCTTACGTACTGTATTACCTTCTCACGTTTATCATCGGAGAAATCAACATCGATATCCGGCATGCTAATTCGATCAGGATTAAGGAACCGCTCGAACAACAGGCCATACCGTATTGGATCGACGTTTGTTATCCCCAGGACATATGAGACAATGCTTCCCGCGGCACTGCCACGTCCCGGACCTACGGTCACGCCCATTCTGCGTGCAGCAGCGATAAAATCCTGGACAATAAGAAAATACCCCGAATACCCCATTCTTTTGATGACGTCCAATTCATGTTCAAGGCGGCATCGGCCTTCTTCACTCGGCTCTGGGTACCGCCGCTCAAAACCCTCTCGAGCAAGCTTGTCCAGATACTCCTCGAGGGTGTTCACGCCAGACTCTGGAGGAATTGGAAACTGTGGCATGTGGTGAGCGTTTAGGTCGAGTTTGAGATTACATTTTTCTACAATCTCCAATGTCGAGGTAAGAGCCTCCGGAAAATCTCTAAAGAGATCTTGCATCTCGTTGGCAGATTTAAAGTAAGCTTGATCCGTTTGATAACGAAGTTGCATATAGTCTTGTGTGTTGAGGCTGCTTGCATTGGGGATCAAGAGCAAAATATTATGCGCGAGTGCATGTTCCGGCTTTAGATAATGAATGTCGTTAGTGCAAACGAGCTTGAGGCCGAGATCCTTTGCCAGCATTGGGGCTTTCTTGCGAATCACGGCCTCACGTTCGATCCCGTGATTTTGAATCTCAATGTAGAAGTCGTCTCCAAGAATGTCCTTGTAAATCTCTGCTACTTCATAGGCTTTAGCATCATTTCCAGATGCAAGATGGGCCGAAACCACACCACCCGCACAGGCGGAGAGACCGATAAGGTCCTCTTTGTACTGCCGCAAGATTTCGGTATCAATTCGAGGCTTGTAGTAGAAACCCTCCAAGTGACCAATCGTGCAGAGTTTCATCAGGTTCCTATAGCCTTTTTCGCTCTTAGCTAAGAGAACCAAGTGATGATAGGCTGCCCGTTTTCCGCCAGTCTCTGTCAACTGAGTCGATTTCTCAAACCGGCTGCCCTTGGTGACGATGTACGCCTCCATCCCAATAATCGGCTTTATCCCCACCTTTTCCGCCTTTTTGTAAAATTCCACGGCACCGAACAGAACCCCGTGATCAGTCAGGGCCACCGCCGGCATTTTGTTCTCAACTGCAGCGTCAACGAGGTCGCCGATTCGGCACGCCCCATCAAGCAAGCTATAATGCGAATGGTTGTGGAGATGGACAAATTGAGACATTCACTAAGCGATTAGTTAGATTTCTCAGAGTCACAACTGAAACGGAAAACGAAGTTCATAGAAGTCCATTTGAAAATCAAGAGGTCAGCAAAGAAAGTTATGAACATCTTTTGCAACGCGAGCGGATCGTTTCATGATCACTAATCACATCAAACATTACATGACCATCTTATGTGCTGGAAGCGGAAGGAGATATGACGGTCATCTCACAAGGTACACTCTACTCTCGCGTTTCGCGATCAGAGGAAGTTGAATGCCAGCAACTTCATTTCAGTCATCTCCCTAGGGCCGCCATACGGCATCTCATCCCCCCCGCTCATCTCCACAAAGAATCCATACTCCCCCACTTACAGCTTCTTTGATCCAACCCTCTACCTTGCCCGCGATTTCTTCACTAAGTCATATGCTTACGACTGTTTTCTCATCAGCAAATTCATAACATTTGACCTCATGAACATGAATTCACTGGACAGCCATGCAAGATGGCCTGGATTACCGAAGTCACCTGCCCTGTGCCTGCCTGAGCATTTATCCCCCATTCAATATTGAGCTACCGGTAAAAGTGATCAGTCTAATCCATTCATCTGTAATAAGTTGACCAGCTTCATTTGCCGAACACGGTACGATGTTGAAACAGCCTCCTCTGCAGGCTGAATCGCTTCGCCCTATGTCGCTCTTGAGTCTTGACAGACTTCGCCTACTGTCTTGCAGTCGTATGGATTGACTACAGGTTTATGCTTCTTAGATCTGAGCCACTCTCCACTGACAAAAAATTGTGATATTTCCATATACCATATTCCTAGGCCAAGAGACGCCGGAGTTTTCTGACGATATCCTTACTATCAACAAAAGTTCTCTTCCCAGTTTTCCTTTCCTTAATTTCGATCTTCCCATCAGCGAGATATTTCTCACCTACGATGACCTGGTGCGGCATACCTAACAAGTCAGCATCCTTGAATTTGAACCCTGGACTAATGTCCTTCCTGTCATCAAACAGGACTTCAACTCCGGCGTTAGTGAGGTCAGCGTAGAGCCGCTCAGCAACTTCTACAGCCTTCTTATTCTTCACGCTCACTAAGACAATGTGAACAAAATACGGAGCAAGTGCCTTGTCCCATACTATGCCGTTCTCATCATGATTTTGCTCAATGTGACACGCCACAATCCGCTCAATGCCGATGCCATAGCTTCCCATGATAATGGGCAGCTCTTTGCCCTTTTCGTCCAGGAATCTTGCGCCGAACGCATCTGAGTACTTTGTTCCAAGCTTAAAAATATGGCCAAGCTCAATGGCTCGGGCGATACGGAGACTCCCCTTACCGTTTGGAGCGGTTTCTCCGGCCTGAACGGTGCGCAAGTCGTAATAGCCGTCAATCCTACAATCTCTCTGCAAATCAATATTGGTCAAATGGTAGTCATTTTTGTTTGCACCACTTATGAGATTATTCACGCCTTCCAGCAGCCGGTCGGCAATAATTTTGAATCCTTGGGTTCCGGTCCCGCCTGATCCAGATTGAACCGACCTTGCTTTTAGGCCAATCGGACCTATGGAACCACTGTCTGCCCCCGTTAACTCAACTAGTTTCTCCGGCTCGACTGGGCGAACAGCAACTCCGAGGACCGACATGAGCTTTGCTTCATTCAACTCGTCATTACCCATCATAAGTATGAGCACCGGTGTATCGTGAGCCCAGTACACTACCGATTTTGCAAGCAGATTGTGTTCCACCTTCAGAAACTCTGCGAGCTCATCAATCGTCTTCACGTTTGGCGTGTGAACCTCAGCTAATGGTTTGTTGTCAACATAATGAGCGGCCCTTGGCACAATGGAAGTGGCAACTTCAAGATTCGCCGCGTAGCCTCCATCCTCCGCTAAAACAACTATATCCTCTCCTGAGTCGGATTCAACCATGAATTCCTGTGAACCTGTCCCGCCCATCGCGCCACTGGAGGCTCCAACTTCGAAGAATTTCAAACCACACCGCCTGAAAATATTCCGGTAGGCTTTGGCATGGAGCTCGTAGCTCCTATCAAGCGCTTCCCATGATGAATCGAGGCTATAGCTATCTTTCATAAGGAACTGCCGACCGCGCAGCACACCAGACCGTGGACGCGGTTCGTTCCTGAATTTCGTTTGGATTTGATACCAGATCTGCGGCAAGTCTCTGTACGACGCGATGTGGCTCTTTGCAAGCCAGCAAACGACTTCTTCATGCGTTGGAGCAAGGACAAGTGGACGATTCTTAATATGAAACATAGTGTCTCCAAAGGCTTTCACACGGCCTGTCTCTTCCCACAATTCTACAGGGTTTAATGCTGGAAAATGAAATTCTTGTCCGCCAATCGCGTCCATCTCCTCTCGCACTATATCAGCAGCCTTTTTCATCACTCTATTCCCAAGCGGAAGGAACGAAAAGATGCCTGCAGACAGTAATCTGATCATGCCTGCCCGGATCATGAG
>JAPUKJ010000295.1 GCA_027295705.1 Ignavibacteria bacterium
TCCTCATCTTGGTGAGGCTCAGCCGTCGCTGATTGTACCCGTTGAAGAACACTTCTCCAGCATCCAGCAGCTTACGTTTGGCGGCCAGAATGCTGAGGGCTATTTCTCATTCGATGAAACCGAAATGATATTTCAGTCAACAAGAGATACCCTGCAATGTGACCAGCAGTTTGTTATGGATCTGGCCACTCTGGAAGTCCGCTTGGTGAGCACAGGCAGAGGAAGAACGACCTGTGGCTATTTCTTTCCCGGCAATAAAAGGATACTGTTCTCTTCAACACATCACTTTGCATCTGCATGCCCCCAAAAACCAGATTACTCGAAAGGCTATGTGTGGGCAGTTTACCCCGAGTTTGATATCTTCACCTCGGATGCCGATGGGAGTAACCTACAGCAACTGACGACCACATTTGGCTATGACGCCGAGGCAACAATTTCTCCTAGAGGTGATAGAATCGTATTTACTTCGATGCGCAACGGCGACCTCGATCTGTTCAGCATGAATCTTGACGGCTCGGACATAAAGCAACTCACACACGAGCTCGGCTACGATGGCGGGGCCTTCTACTCCTGGGACGGGAACCTCGTTGTCTATCGCGGCTGGCATTACACAGACAGCGCCGAAGTTGCATCGTACAAGGAGCTCTTGTCCCAGAACCTTGTCCGACCCACGCGCATGGAGTTGTTCGTGATGAATGCTGACGGATCGAACCAGAAACGGATCACTAACAACGGTGCGGCTAACTTTAGCCCCTTTTTCCACCCCGATAACAAACGCATTATCTTTGCTTCCAATGTCGCTGATCCGAAAGGGAGAAACTTCGACCTTTATCTGATCAATGTCGATGGAACAGATCTTGAGCGCGTAACATTTAATGAGACCTTCGACGGGTTTCCAATGTTCACCCGTGACGGGAAACGCCTTGTGTTCGCATCGAACCGCAACAACAAAGTTCGGGGAGAAACTAATCTCTTTCTGGCAGAGTGGAAGGACTAGCCCAACCAATATCAGAATCACACACAAAGAAACAAGCAGGCACTAATGTGATATCATGACTCGAAAAGCTTCTCTTATACTCGCACTTTGCCTCACCCCTTTAGACCATTTATCAGGTCAGACAAGCACTCCCGAGATCACGGCAGAGGAACTCAAAGCACATGTCAAATTCCTGGCTTCCGATGAATCGGAGGGTCGAGCCTCAGGTACCGAGGGGAATCAAAAAGCTGCTGAATACATCGCGGATCTCATGGCTAAGTACAATTTAGAACCCGCCGGCAATGATGGAACATACTTTCAATCATTTGACTTTGTTTCTTCAGTGGAGCTCGGACAGGACAACTCGCTCGCCTTTGAAGGCAGTGGGGTCATTGGAGGGTACAGACAATTGGAGGTGGACGCAGACTTTCGTCCCTTCGCCTTTACCACCAACGAAACGGTCTCAGGTCCGCTAGCATTCGTAGGATACGGAATCTCTGCACCTGACAACGACTACGATGACTACAAGGACATTGAGGTCACGGGAAAAGTTGCCGTGGTTCTGCGTTACAGTCCGGATGGTAGCGATCCCCACGGTGAGTTGAATCGCTTCAGCTCATTTCGGAATAAGGGGAGAACTGCACGGGACAAGGGTGCAAAAGGATTAATCATTGTTACGGGGCGAGCAGATGAGGAGGAAGATGAGCTTGTGAAGCTGAGATTCGATCATTCATTTGCAAGCTCTGGCATTCTGGTAATCTCAATGAAGAGATCAGTGCTGGAAGATCTTTTGCGTCCACATGGCCTTGATCTCGCGGCAATCCAAGATTCTATTAATCAGATGAAGAAACCCATCACGTTTGATCTTCCCAACGTCGAAGTCACGATCACAACTAATGTCGAAAAAATCATATCCCAAACGGCAAATATAGCTGGGTATCTGGAGGGAGCCGACCCTGAATCCGTGGATGAAGTCATCGTCCTTGGAGCACACATGGATCATCTGGGATATGGCGGCCCCGGCTCTGGTTCTCTGGAGCCTGACACCCATGCTATTCACAACGGGGCTGATGATAATGCGTCCGGGACAGCTGGTCTCTTGGAGCTCATGCAGGCGTTTGCCGCAACCAGAGAAAATCTCAAACGCGATATCCTCTTTATTGCATTCTCAGGGGAAGAACTCGGCACTCTCGGATCGAGGCATTATGTTAATAATCCCTACTTTCCTCTCAACCAATCAATCGCGATGATCAACATGGACATGATCGGGCGTCTTGAAAATAGAAGCCTGACTGTGTACGGGACAGGGACATCGCCGGACTGGAACGGTCTGCTTGACAAATACAACGTTGATTCAATGTTCACGCTAGAACGGGTGGAAGATGGTTTTGGTCCAAGCGACCACTCGCAGTTCTATGCAAAGGACATTCCCGTTCTTTTTTTCTTCACCGGAACGCACAGTGATTATCACAAGCCTTCTGACGATTGGGAGAAACTAGATTATCTGAGTGAAGAGAAAATCGTCTGCTACATATACGACATTGCCAAAGACATTAACGTGCAGACAGAAAAGCCGGTTTTTGTGAAAGTCGAATCCGCTTCTCCAATGGCAGGCCTTGGCGACAGGCGAGCATTCTCGGTTACGCTCGGTATTATTCCCGACTACGGCGGGAGTAGTGAAGGAATGAAAATCGGTGGCATTCGCCCCCAAGGACCCGCGGAGAAGGCCGGACTCCAGGCTGGCGACGTGATTGTGAGAATGGCAGGCAGTAAGGTACTGAACATCTATGATTACATGGGCATTCTAGGTGAACTCAAACACGGTGACGAAGTGGAGGTTGAAGTAATGCGCGAGGGCAAACGACTTATCTTTGAAGCAAGAATGCAGAAACGCCGGTGAATTGACGCATCATCTTGCAGGAAGCACGTACCGGTTCGGACACTATTTCATGCGACGCAACATCTTCCTTACTTCTCCAATGTAAGCCTCAACTACGCGCAAGCGTGCATCCTCACTTCGTGCTGCAAACAGCTCAGCTGCTCTCGCTTTCAGAAGTTCCTTTATTGCACTACGATCCTTATCAGAGAGAGAAGCGTTAAACGTTTCAAATGTATCGAGGGCTGCCATTAGCTCTATTGTCCAAGTGCGTTTGACCTGTTCTTAAGACATTCTTTGCATTCGCACAACGAACGAAGGTGCTCCCACGTGTAGATCCCAAGATCGTGACCATCTCCCCAAGAAAATTTCATAGCATATCCCCCAACAGGATCGGCCCCTTTTAGCTCATACCTGCCAGGAGTGTTAGTTGTTGGCGACGGCGGCACATACGTACGGAATAGCACCGTCTCTCCCTTGCAGCCAGCGCACGGACAGAAGTCACGTAAATTCTGAAGGGAGATAGGACCACTATGGCCGTCATCCCAAGAAAGCTGCAATTCAGTTGAGGTGTTCTGTTTTAACTGCTTTAGCCGCAATTGACTTTCCTCATTTTATCATCCTATACTTCGATATCTTTATCTCGCAGCAGGTGCCAAGCTACACCACATACTTTCCTGACTTAAGAACTGTCTCCTTAACACCATCCGGATAATGGAACGTAATCTCATCCACCGATCATTGGCGAACACTCGACACGTACACCCAGTCGATGTGGATAACATTCTTCCGATTGGGGAAAGAAGCTGGGCTAGTAGCACCGCCAAAGTGGTCGCTACGACCAACAGCAATATGGAGTTCGAGTTTCTCGTCCAGAAGTGTGCTCCCAATGGCTTTAATACCCCACTCACCAAGCACCCCTATCCCAACCTCTGCAATGTTGCCGTACGCGGGCTCATCAACAAGTTTCTTTCGCTCAACGTCTGAGTGCCCACCTGAAGAAACAACACCGACACCTCGGTTGGATTCAATTCTGTAAAGGACTAATTCATCATCAAATTGCACAGGCAACACCCCAGAGGTCCTGCTCCGCTCGTTTGCCTTTTCCCCCTCATAAGGGACAATGTACGCCTCCCCTGACGGGAGATCTCCGACAATTCCTTCTTCTCGCATTAACCCGCTGCTCGCGTGCCCTGTTCTGAACCGCAAATCAAAGTTTGCCAGATGCTCCAGTCCACCGCTTAGGAAACGGACTGCCACTGCTTCTGCTCTGTCCATCCGATCCTTGAACTCCAAGACCCTAGCGTTCACCTTCTCGTAGTCCAGCGACAAAACAGGAATTATTTCCCGACTAAATCCAGGTAGCGTAGCCCCTCTAAAACGATATTTCTTTGCAAGTATGCGCAGTCGCTGAGAACTGTGTTAATGCAATAACAACGGATGATGACTTCAGAATTCCTCAAGTTGTACGACAGAGCCCTCATTCAACGACACCTCTCGATTTGCATCAGCAGTTAATACTACAGCATTAGGCAGGTCGTTGTTGTTGCTTCCCACATTCTCGTAACAACACAGATTCGCAGACGTAAATGGTATCTTCTCAATGCCTTCCTGGAGTTGGCTGAACCATTCACCAGCTATTTTTCGTCTTTCCATCCATCCGTATCAGGAATCAACTTGTTGGGCAAATCGACAAGGTCGATAGAGAACGCTCATTTCGGCCGGGCCTAAACACCGTCTGGAGTAGGGAAATGAGGCGCGAAAAGTCTAGATTTTGAAACATATAACTGATGGTAAGTTGCTATTTATGAAAATCGATGGCGCTTCAAGTTATCTATAATGTACGAACCGGGTCAATTTGCAGGCGGCGAGAGATATTCGTCTTATCATTCCAGCAAGCCAATTCATATAAAATCAAGAGAACATCCTAGTTTGTACGAACGATAACCTAAGCTTTCTAGATCAATTAGCATCTTAACTCTTGTCGGATGCTCCGGCGTTACACCATACGCCGTGCAACTTCACGGAGAGCGTCTTTAGTGAGAAACTTCTGGACCAGTGGGAAAAGAATGTGGTTTTCCTTGTGAATATGATTAACAAAACGCTGTATGATCGATTTTGAAATTGTATACAGGTCTTCTGCAGCTACCTTGTTTCGCTTGTTTTTTCCAACCCTACCCACGGCCCTTCTCAATTGAACAAATCCCTTCTTGAGTTCCTTATGATCCTTCCGCATGAGCTTGGTCGGTCCTTCAACATATCGCTCAAGAACAGGGAAAAGCGCCTCCTCTTCACTCTTGTTGTGGACGCTAACTTCCTCTTCAATGAACTCTAGTGCGGAAAGAATTTTCCGGAAGTCATCGTGTTTGTACCCATTCTCTGCGATTGACCGCGTCGCTCTGCTCAACGTTGAAAGGTGCACCAACGCCTTGTTATGCTCCTGCATCAGCTGCGCTATCGGATCGATTCTTTTCTTTACCATTTACGTTACAAGCTCCTCAAACCGACCTGTTTCCTATTCCAATTCCACCAGTGTTGCATATTTCATCCCATCTCCATCTACAAACTCCCCCAACCTGCCCACTAGTTCCTGTGTTTTCTCATCCTGGTCATCCTCCAAAGTATCATACTCTTCCATGCTGTTTGTGATAAAGATCTCTGTAAATTGATGTTTCTTGGCTTTCGTTTCGAAGACCGAGTAGTTCTTGTTGCTAACCTTCGTCAGATGCTCCCTCATCTCTTTTACCAATGCTAGATATTGCTCACGCAGATCCGGCTTAATGCCGTAAGAAATCATGAACATCACTCTTGGCATTCCTGTTTTCCTTTCAGTGATGGCAACTCAGTGATTTTAATACCCCGCCTTCCGCACTTCTTCCTCATCCATTCCGAAGTGATGAGCAATCTCATGAATCAACACATCTCGAATTTTTTCGCGTATCACCTTCTCTGATTGCGCCACACGCTCAATGTTCTTCTTGTATAAGGTAATCTTGTCAGGCAAGGCCGGGTGCATGCCATACCATATCCCGCGCTTGCTTAGAGGGACTCCCTCATACAATCCCAGCAGCATGCCTCCAGAACGGATTCCCACTTTTCTTGAAGTCTCTGGGTTTGGCAAGTCCTCAACGACAATGTGGACATTTTCCATTGTAGTTTGAAAAACCTCGGGAAGAGAGTCAAACGCTTCCTGCGCTATGTGCTCAAACTGTTCTTTTTCCATGGACTGATTGCTATCCGGGTGTCTACCGGGGGCTCACACATAACGGAGAGCCAAAGCCGGGATACCTGTGACTATCAACAAGGCTAGCGTTACCAAAATCGACTTTGTTCGCTTGAACCCATTTACCACCATTGTCCCTGTGCCCAGGAGCAACCACGTCCAAATAACAGCAATAAGATCGAATCCAATCAATGCAACATATGCTATAGGCTTCATGACTATTGGCGGTGGATTGGTCCCAAAAAAATCTCGGCCAAAAAGGGCAATTTCTATAGGAAAAACAAAGACGAGCGACAGGATAATTGGCAGTCCGGCGTAAGCAACAACTGCGAATGTATTCCAGAACGTGGCACTCCCACCAAGTGTTCTAGCAACAAGTAGGTCAAGATAGCTAAACCCCAGAACAAACAATATCCCAAGCGGGGGTCCTATGAGTAATCCTACGCCCAAGATAGTCAAGACATTTGAAAACAGGCTACCAAGACTCTTGTACCAAAATAGCATATATGCTAAGCTGATTCCGAACAACGAACTCAGCAGGAGGACATAATTCTTGTGATGCGATAGAACAATTCTCTTGAATGCTAAACGAGGAGACTCGATCAAGGCCCATAACATCTCAAACAAATTGAGGTTATCTACCTTGGATTGAAGAAAACTCTTGCATGATGAACATACCACGTCAAAGTCCCCATTTTCGTTTCCGCAAATTGAACAGGTTATCATTTAGTAGGTTCCCCTACGCTGAATAGATTGGTACATCTGTCGCAAATTCCTTCACTAACAAGTCAACCACATCCTGCAAGTTCTGTTTCTCCGCGAACGCTGCCCGCTGCCGTTCCGCGCTCGTCCCATTCTGGACAATATCTTTGAGGTGGAGCAATTCTTCATAACAATTTAGCTGTTGGGAAACCGGCGCAACGTCGTCGATCAGTTTGAGGACGTCGTCCGAGATGCTTCGCCTGTCGCCCTCTTCGTTCACTATGATCATACCTTTCAGTCCATCGCGAGCTGCTACCCACTGATTTTCAGGCGCTATCCAATACCTCTGCATTTTGATCTTCCTGGGCCAGGTACCTCGATTTAAGCCTTCGTCTATCCACACGACAAGGGATTGTATTAGGGCTGCCAATGCCATGGTCTCAGTCAATGTCGGCACCCCATCACAGATGCGAAATTCGAGTGTGCCAAATGACGGGTTTGGTCGAACGTACCAATAAAGATCCTTGAGTGATGTTATGGCCCCTGCCCGTTGCATGACGCTACAATACTTCTCAAATTCTTGCCAATTCAAGAAATAATACGGTAAGCCTGAGATTGGGAATGATTCCATCACCCCTGCCCTGCAGGACTGCAACCCCGTATCGACCCCTTCCCAATAGGGCGAACTCGCCGATAGCGCGAGGAGATGTGGCAGATACTTCAGGACAGCATTCGAGATTGCGATTGCCTTTTCACCACTATCGACGCCAACATGCACGTGAATACCGTAGACAGTGAGACGCCGGGCGAGCCACCTAAATTTTTCCACAAGATAAAGGTAGCGCTCACTCGGATAGATCTTTCTTTCCGTCCAGCGTTGAAAGGGATGTGTACCCGAAACGCAAAACTGAATTCCCAATTTGTCAGCTACTGAACGAAGCCGGGCGGCCCGCTCCTCCAAGTATCTACGACACTGCTTTACATCATGTGAGATCTCAGAGTCAATCTCGACCATCGCCTGGGTAATCTCTGCCTTTACCCGCTCAATCCCACAATCCCGACAGAGGTCCAGGAGCTTCAGAGATTGTGGAGTCAAGTCTCTCGTTTCCGGGTCAATGAGTTGGAGTTCGATTTCAACCCCAATTGTCGGTTTTGGCGACCCCGAAAAGTCTATTGCCATTAAATACCCCTCCTAGTCGTTCTCACAACTCACTGCAAATCAAACAGTTAACAGTATACCAATTTTCGTTTTCTTAAGCAATGGATTTTTGAGTGCTCACCAAGAATGCCTTCAGGTTTGCTGGTCGCCTGAAGTCATCGGCTGAAACTTTGCGGTGAAGTGCCTCAGTAACGATGCTTCATGAGTGATTCTATACCCGCGAAGATCTTTTCTTCGGTGATGCGCCTCGATTACAACTTCAATAACATAATCAGTATGGCTGTGGGTATAGACCCGCCGAGGAATCGCAAGCCACACGAGTTCCATCTGAGCCGGCACTAGTTGTCGCGCCCGATCATACTTTCCAAACATTACACTCCCGATTTCAAACCGATCGTATCCCTCCAAGTCGATATAGCTCAACAACGAGTGATTGTCCCGGATACTGTTCTACAGGTGTGCGGGAGGAATTTCTTTGCATTCAGGTAGATAGCGTGCTCCTCCTGGCGGCTGCAACATCGGAACTCCTGCTTTGGTGAGTTTCTCGCCCAGACACTCAACTGAACGAATGCGATACCTGAGATAGTGCACATCAAGAACCTCATCTAGACCTTGAGTTATAGCTCCAGGTCACGACCCGCCAACCCTCCGTACGTCGGAACCCTTCCGTTACTATTAAGAGGTTTCTTGCTCTTGTTGCGAGCGACTCATCATTCAGGGCCGAAAAAACCACCCATGTTCACAATCGCATCTTTCTTCGCGCTCATGGTTGCCCCATCAGCATAAGAGGACATTTCTTGTACCATTGCCTTAATGGCGACGGAGGCATATTCTGACTCACGTTTTTTTATGAAATAAGCATTTTCGGCTAGCGACAGGCATCAAGAAATAGCGGTATCCCAAATTTCCGGCAAATTTCTTTTGCTTCACGGATATTTCGCATTGAAACAGGTTGACCACCTCCCGAGTTGTTTGTTACTGTTAGCATGCAAACTGGCACATTCTCCCGCCCAACGTTCACGTCATTCAAAGCTTTGACATCGATGTACACTTGAAATCAGCAATAAGCTCCGGATCTTTCCCTTCCCTAGTGGGTAAATCAACTGCCTCAGCTCCGGAGAACGGCACGTCCCTGATGAGTCAGAATTATGTGCTTGAAACCAGTAAGTTCTTTGACCTTGCTTTCAAATCGATAGAAGCTTGTCGTGCCGGCGTACGACTCGTCTCCTTGCATTATGCCTGCCCACTGGCTTGCACTCATAGCGGCAGTGCCGCTGTCTGCCAGCAGATCGATGAGGACATCTTCTGCACGGATGAGAAACATGTTGTAACATGCTCTTTTCAGAATTGCCTCGCGTTCCAGTTCTGACGTAAATCCAATCGGTTCAACGGATTTAATCTCAAAGCGCTCGATTATTGTTTTCATAGACATACTTAAGTGAATGAAACCTTCTTGCTTATTCGTAGATAGCCTTCAGGAAACAAAACGCAATCTAACCCAAAGTCGCCATTATTGCAATGCAAGATCAAAAACATGCTCTGGAAATAATGCCTGTCCGATCACTCACTTCACCGTGTTTGGAACACTGGAAAATTCTTCTCTAATGCCTTATCTTCTAGTGCAAAACTCAGGGAGATATCTTGGGATTGTTTCGAAAACATCGGCGGCCTGAAGACCTCGGTGCAATGATATATGAGACTCTTAGGTCTGGGATGGAATCGGATGGCGACTTGTCCATGGAATGTTTCATCCAGAGTCTAGACAAGAACCCGAATAAGTTGCACGAACAGCATGTGGGCGAGATTATGGTAGGCCTAATGTTCGGCGCAACCCTTGCAATCGAGAGATCAGCTTCAAACAGGGTCGCGGAACGAATCTCCTCCGGTATGAGATCAGAATTCCTGAATCATATTGAGGAGCAGGGTGCTAGTCAACTAGAGAAGGCAGAATGGGAAGCCATCATTGCAAATAATTTTCTCGCCTATCGGAAATGCCTAGAAGACTACTCTGGGTTTGAGCCACCGTGGAAACTCGGGAGGCAGTTCTTCTGGAATATTATTGCAGCTGAAGAACATTTAGCAATGTCGATCAAGATTGCTACACTGTACATGCTTGCTGCCCGGGATGCATGCCAAGTGTTGTTAAATGAACACGGACCCACCCTGTTGGTGAGTCAAAATCCCTTGCTATAACATCGATACAGTTCTTCGAAACACACTACGCCGGGCTCTCCTCTGCTGACCTCATCTCTTGCCGATTCATGATCCCTTCGTATATTGTCTTGATGTAGTGTCAGTCTTTGAGAATTTCAGCCTGAGCTACTCACTTTCATATTTGAGGATTGAGAATATCTCATAGCCAGGGAGCTGATCCCGACCATGTAGGAACAAAAGTTCAATCAGAAATGAAAGCCCGATGATCTTGCCCCCCAATCGTTCAACAAGTTTGCAGGCCGCCCGTGTTGTGCCGCCCGTAGCAAGAAGATCATCATGTATCAGAACACGATCGCCTGAAGGAATTGAGTCCTTGTGAACCTCTATGGAATCAGTACCGTATTCCAATGCATACTCCTGTCTGACCGTTGCTGCGGGCAGCTTTCCAGGCTTCCTTATTGGAACAAACCCCGCTCCCAATTTGTAAGCCAGTGCTGCTCCGAGTATGAACCCACGCGCTTCGACGCTCACCAACTTGTCCACCTTCATCCCTTTGTACCGATCGTAAAACATGTCAACAACCTGCCGCAACGCTTTGCCATCTTTAAGCAGGGTTGTGATGTCACGAAAGATAATCCCCTTCTTTGGAAAATCAGGAACGCTGCGAATTTTCTTAATGAGATCATCATCCATGCAGGGTCACCACTCTAATTTCTCTTTTTTCAGGAAGGCTGCAATGCCCTCTTTGCAATCAGGAGACATCCTAGCAGCAGCGTTCATGTTTGCTGCAAAATCGAGTGAATCCAGTAGATTCATTCCATGAAGCTTCGATAACATTTCTTTGCACCATGCCATCGACGTAAGACTATTCTGCTTTATGAGTTCCTCTGTGAGTGCATCAGTGGTTGACAGAAGATCGGACTCTGGAACAACCATACTCACCAAGCCAATTTCCTGTGCCTCCGTGGCACCAATGATGTTAGCTCTGAGCACCATCTCTCGCGCCTTACCCTCCCCCACTCTTTTGACCAAGAATATCATTACAACCGCTGGTATGAAACCGATGCGGACTTCCGTGTAGCCGAACCGGGCGTTCTCTTTCGACGCGATAACAAAATCACAAACAGTTGCAAGTCCACAACCACCAGCAAGCGCCGGTCCGTTGACGACAGCAATGACAGGCTTCCTGAACTCGTGAATCATGCGAAACAGATTGGCCAGTCGCTGCGAATCCGCACGGTTCTCTTCAAGGTCATACCTAGCAACACGACTGAGATATTCAAGATCAGCTCCCGCACAAAACGACGAGCCTGCAGCAGAAAGTATGATGACTTTAGTGGCCTGATCCTTCCCCGCCATAGAGAATGCTGTGGTCAGTTCTTTGACCATCACATCGTCAAGTGAGTTGCGCTTTTCAGGACGGTTAAGTGTTATCCTTGCTCTACGATTTCCGACCTCATAAATGATCTTGGTAAATTCCATGGCACGAAAAAAATATGCATTATCGCTTCCAAAAACAACTTCAAGGGAATATACTTAACCGATTGCAGAAGGTCTAAACATTAAGGTAAGACTCGAACGGGAATGCGTTCCACCTTCTTTTCCATCTTGTGGTGATCCACGACTCCATCACGCCTGCAGTGAGCACAGTTCTTTCGCAGAACCAAGCCTCGTCCAGTCCCTTTGGGCTTTCAATCGGTCAACACGCGACAAACGCGTTCAAACCTTCAAAACCCCCTCGTTGAGAAAGCACAAGAAGTTGCTTTGTCCGAGGGATGTTGTGGAAGCAAATCTCGATTCGCTACTGCTTTGGGTTTCGATAGTTACTTCGGGGGTGTATTAAAGGCCACAGTTTTTCTTCCTATAAGCTAGAATCACTGGGGGTTTCAAAAGTTGGGAAAAAACAGGAGAGACGGGAGTACCGGTACTTCAGCCAACACCTACGGAGGTAGCTTTGTTCCTGAGGAGTCGAATAGCATTTGAGACGTTCGATGAGCCAAATACAGAGTTTCCAGCAACCAGAACGTTGGCTCCTGCGGCTACAACCTCCCCAACAGTTTTGGCGTCAATACCACCATCAACCTCGAGGTAGACGCCGGGTTTATGTGTTTTAATAAAATCAGCGGCCTCCCGAATTTTTTCACTTGATCCCGGTATGAACGACTGGGCTCCAAAGCCTGGGTTGACAGTCATGATCAAAACCAAATCAACATCTCGAATGATTTCCTTCAACACGGAAACTGGGGTGGCAGGATTAATGCAAACACCTGCTTGTGCGCCTAATTCCTTGATTCGATTGATAGTCCTGTTCAAATGTGTACATGCTTCATAATGCACCGTAATGAAATCAGAACCCGCCGACCGAAAACTTTCAAGATATCTATCTGCATCCTCAATCATCAGGTGAGTGTCAAATGGAAGTTTAGTGATTTTCCGGATTGCACTGATAAGAGGCGGGCCAAACGTAATGTTGGGGACAAAATGGCCGTCCATTACATCCAAGTGAAGCCAATCGGCTCCTCCTTGCTCAGCAACGGAAATCTGATCTCCAAGATTTGAAAAATCTGCGGCAAGTAATGAGGGTACAATCTTGATCATGTGCTAATCGTACTAGTCTTCTGGCAGCTGAATTTTTTCCTTAGGGCTGACAATCCTTACAACAAACAAATCAATTGCCTGACCCCCCTGTACTGACTCTCCCGCACGGGGAAATTGGTCAATAACAGTATTTGGAAGCAATTCAAAGCTAGTTTGGTAGGTAATATTTCCAACCCTTAATCCTTCCCGCGCAAGGAGCTTTTCTACCTCTGCGACTGTCTTGCCGATAAGGTCCGGCACGGGAATCTGCTCGATCATCCTACCTCGACTCACTATTATGCCAACCTTAGAACCCACAGGAACCTCGCTGCCTGGCTGAACTGTTTGATCGACAATTGTGTTCTTAAAGTAGGATTCAGAAGAAGCATAGTTGATCGCACCGAGCTGCAACCCATTGCGTTCCAAAGTAAACTTTGCGTCGCGGGTCGACAGGCCACGAAGAGGTGGCACGCTGACAAGCAGCTCCCCGCCGCTTATCGTTAAGTACACCCGACGTCCTTGCTTAACTTGTGCGCCGGGCTCCGGATTTTGAGCTAACACAGTCCCGATGGGCGCTTGACGATCTGGGCGTGTGTCAGAATCAACAGGATCCAATCCTGCAGAATCCACCATATTCCTAGCATGTTCAATTGTCAAACCTAGCACATTCGGGACAGCAAATTTGTCGCCATGATTGACGTACCAGGGTAGTATGACATTGTCAAACAGTATGAAAAGTGCAAAGAAGCTGCCGATAATATAAAAAAACGACTTGCCTCTGGCCGATAACCTTAGACGAAACTTTTTCTTTGCTGGCATGACGGAGAGTAACTGGTTGAGGCCAATGCGAATATAGTGAATTGTGAAATGATGCACAAGAATGCCAGCTTGCTAAACAAATGAATAATTCACATATTAGCGCACCTGATCATCCACCATCCCAATTAGTCAGAAAATCTTTTCCTGCCTGAGAACGCAAATGTCAACTCCTCTCGATAGCGCGATTCTGAGGACATTGTTGTATTACGATATTTGGCATTATCCGCTAAATGCTAAGGAACTCTTCACGTTCCTTCCGATCAATTCGTTGAGCTTCGATGACTTCCGACATTCTCTTGCGAAGCACGGTGCCGGGGACATGGTGGTGGGGCACGAAGGGTATTATTTTCTGAAAGACAAAAATCAGGCAATCGTGACTCAACGAGTGATGAAAGAGAGACGTGCGCGTTGGATGTGGCAAATGGCACGACTGGCTGCCTACATTATCAAGCGCTTTCCTTTCGTGCGCGCGGTGTTTGTCTCTGGCGACCTCTCAAAGAATGTTACAAACCGAGACAGCGATGTTGATTTTTTTATCGTCACAGCTCCAAACCGTCTCTGGATTACACGAACTCTTCTGATTCTCTTTAAGAAAATCTTTCTGTTCAACAGCAAGAAATTCTTCTGTCTTAACTACTTCATTACGTCCGATCACTTAAGACTGGACGAGCAAAATGTATACGCTGCAACCGAAATTGCACACCTGAAGCCTCTGTTCAATTCCAGGCTGTTCTTCCAATATCTTCACGCAAACGATTGGATCAACAAGTTCTTCCCGAATTTTGACATCTCAAGTCTGTCTTTACCCAGGGTTGACGAAAAGCCAAGCCTCATACAGAGATTTCTTGAGCTACCATTTTTATTTCTGCCATCTGACAGAATTGACTGGTATTTCTTGCGAAAGATGAAAGTCATATGGGCCAAACGCTACCCAGAATTTGATGAGGAAACAAGGAATAGGATATTCCGATCGACGAGGGATGAATCCAGGGCCTACGTAGGGAATTTCCAGGACAAA
>JAPUKJ010000296.1 GCA_027295705.1 Ignavibacteria bacterium
CGGCAAGACCCGCACCGCAAAGGAGCTTGCCACGTACGCCGGACTACGCGGATGCCAGGTGCTGCCCCATCTCGGCCTGCCGTCCCACAAACACGCCGCCCGCCAGGGAGTCGAGTACGTTGATCGCCCGAGAGTTTTCTAGCTCTCGGCTACAGCTCCAGGGTTCTTTATTGAAAGTGTAGCGACAGTCTCTTCCTCCACTGCTTGGCCGAGCTCGGAATCGCCGTTGGGGGTCGGAGAATGGAGGATAGGAATATACGCTTGTATGCCCCACTCATAGAGGAAGGTTCCCACAGGTAGAGGTGTAGGGGTTGCCGTTGGTGTCGGTGTTGGTGTTGGCGTGACCGGAGGTGCGTACTGGGCGAACGCAGGCAAAGGCCTTATCGTCTCAATCACAGGCTTGGTGAACACAAGACCTAACGCGGTTAGTCCACCAGCTCTGAGAGCCTGTCTCCGAGTCACACGACTCTTGAGTCCTGAAGGCTCAGGTTAGAGGCTTCAGTTGTGTCACGGCTCTCTTGACGGACCATATTTATCTCCCCGATTTTGTTCCTATGGCGCAGTGATACGGCTGAGCTATGAAGAAAGTACCTTCATTCTCGGCTTGCTTCAGGGCTTCCTGAACTTCCGATGCTTCTTCCTGGCGAAATCCTGATATTATTCGATCCACCTGCACTTCTACGTGCGCCCTTTCATCACTTGCGGCAAGCCAAGGGAAGTTTTTTGTGTTCTCAAGCGACGATTTCTGGAATCTCCTGTAAAGACTGGCGTCGGCACATCCATGTTCAGACACATTTCGTCCGCCCAACCGCGACTCGATTCTGGCCTTCAGTTCAGCATTAAGAGATAAGTTTATCCATCCGGACATATCCTCTGCCCTAACAATAACCCCGACCCTGCCTCCCTGTTTGGTGACTCGAATCATCTCGGACAGCATACGATCCGCGTTAACCTGTTCCATCACGGTTGAAGAAAAAGCTACATCGAAGGAGTTGTCTTCGAAAGGAAGCTGTTCTGCATTGCCCTCCTTAAATTCGATGACGCTTTCGAACCCTTCTTTCTTTGCGAGCGCCCCTGCCTCTCGAAGGTTCAATAAGTTAAGATCTGCCCCAACTATCTTGTTCGCACCTTCAGTGTAGCCAGCCAACCATCGGTCGAGAACACCTGTGCCACAACCCACTTCAAGAACAGTTTCTCCAGGCTTTAGTTGTAGCTCCTCGAATAGGTTACGTTGCATACCTATGTATCCTGATGAACGTCCCCGTGATTCCAGCGCTGCTGCTGATCCTAGTTCGCTACCGCCAAGCGTTATAGTAGAAAAATCGTTAGCCAGCCTGGGTAAAAGGGCCTGCCATTGAGATGGTGCATGGGTCAAAGGCAGCAGGAAAAGAGGCGTACCAGACCCCTCTACACGATATTTGACTCCAGCGACTTCTCCTTCATTGGCCAGCCCGTTGTCGAATGAGTTAACACCTGGCGTATCCAACCCGGTAACAAACTCGATGATAGCGTCACCTACCGATTGAGTCCTATCGGCGATGACGTCGGCCCAGCCCGGGGCGAAATAATCTACAAGAGTTATTACAGTACATTCAGGAAGTCTTTTGACACCTCCTGCCACCTGTTCAGAAATAGGACCTCTATCCCCATTGAATACAAGCAGGCGGGATCCTATGGAGCTGAAATATTCAGCGTTGACGTCTTGAGGACATACAAACGTAAGAGATGCAATTCTTTCAGGATACTTGGCAGCGAGGCCCTTCATGTCATTCGGCTCCCGTCCAGCAAAGTGGGCCTTTTCAATTCCGAAATAGTCTAAAAGCTGGATCAAGCGGTCTTCTAGCAACAGTTCATCTTGTTCTTTCATGGAACTCCTTGCTCACGTTATCCGTTTTTGGTATTCGCGATGGACAGCTAAGCATCTTCATGAAGCGCGAAGCGGTATCTACCCCCGGAAGCAGTCATAATATACATGATCTTCCGCAGAGTCAGGGTCTCCTGGGTATAACTCATCAAGCAAATACGGCTCACCATTGTCGCTGTAGTGATCCAGCATGCTTTGTAATGCCTTTGAGATCCACCACTTGATGTACAGAAAGAAAGAAAATGGTCACAATTCTTTCCCCCTCGCTTGCAATTACATGAGATAGGGATAATTGGAGCTGTCTAGCCATTAGCTCGCAAAAGGGTAAAACCAAAGGTCATTCGGATTGCCTTATTCATAGTGAACCGGAATTTCCCAGATAGAATTCAGTGCCCTCATGAACGCACCACACTGCGATGGCACAACTGTACGACCGCTCGCTGATGTTGTCAATTGCCATCCAAAATGCTCCATTTAGCCTCAAAGTGCCATTCAGCCACTCCCAACCATCCACAAAGGCGCTAAAACGGCTCATTCAGACCAAACTCATCCAAAAGGTGACGCAACTTGCCCAGGGCAGCCTGGACATGATCACGATTCCCGGGCTCGGAGCATGTTTCGGCCCGGGAATCGTGATA
>JAPUKJ010000297.1 GCA_027295705.1 Ignavibacteria bacterium
TTGACTGAATGCCGTGATATGCGAAGGTATTGCCACCGTATGGCTGCGCAACCGGATATATTCTGAACAGCCCGGGCTCCTTTTTAAGGAAAGATATTGTTGCGTCTGGTTGAAAGGTTTCTTCTAGTGCCCCGCTTGGCGCCGGGTTGATGAATTTGATATCAACGATGACGAGATCAATTATGAGAATAACAATGATCGCAGCGCTAAGTGTCATAGACTTAATCTTCTTGTTGAGAAACATGACGATTGCTCCAATAGAAGCGCCGGCAATGAGAACGAACTTGATGAAATCATTCCATAGAAGGTCGAAGCGTATCTGTTTGAATGCCGCGATAGTTTGTTGAGTTTGCGCTCCGTAATGTTCTCCTTCTTTTACAAACATAAATGTAGCAAGGTTCTCGAAGATCCATGACTTCACAAGAAACGCAAGAATCAGAACTGCGCCAAGGCTACCGATTATATAAAGCAACACCTTTTTGAGCGTATGAGCGTTCAAATCCTTCGAAGAAGCGCGGGCTTCAAAAAGGAACATCAATCCGTATGCACTCAGTATCGATGTAGTAAACGCGATGAGATGCAAGATCATCACGGGCGCTCTGAACTTGTTGAAGAATGGCATGTAGTTGAACCACAGATCGTACAACAGAGGGAAATGCTTTCCAAATGAGATGAGGAACACAAGCGCGCTAAGTATCGCCAAGAAGTTGGTCATTCTATTGCGGCGATAGATCAAGGCTATGACCGACAGAAGAATAGGTATGATGCCTACATAAATGCTTGAGGTGTTGAACGGCATAGTTCCCCAATATAGGGGCAAAGGTTGTATCCTCCCCTGCCACACTGTTGAATACGTGCTGGAGAACCCAAAGAATGATGGTATAAGGTAATTAATCATCTCGAAAGGATGGAATGACCAATTGGTTGCATAGTCATAGCTCAAGCCGCCTGGCGTTCCGGTTGTGCCGCCGCCGCGAATGGAGTACTGAGCATATTCGTAGACTGAGAGATATACATATGACGATATGCAAAGGCCAATCAATAACGCACCTACAAACAGTGCTGTTTTGCTGACGGCAAGCATTTTGTCCAGTTTGAAGTCGACAATTATGTGATAAATTAGGTACAAGCCGATGACGATAAATGCATAGTATACAATCTGCATGTGGTTAGTTAGAAGTAGCGTTCCAATTCCCGCGGCAAGCAAACCGAAGCTTAAGATATCACGACGCTCGAATAGCCAATGGGTCAAGAGAAACACGAAAGGGACATAGCTTAAAGCTTTCAACTTGGAACCATGGCCCTCGCCTGCCAAGCCGATACCGTAGGGATTTAGCATAAAGATGAGTGCAGCTAGTAGCGCGGGTGCTCTGGAAAACTTCAAAGAACGCATCAGGAGGAACATGAAAACGCCGCTGAGGAAATAGTAAACGACAAGCCAGGTCCATCTACCGTTCAGAAATAGTAGATCAAGTGAATTGATGACAATCGTTTCTAGATAACTTACATTGTGAGGTATGTATGCAACGTTTCCGAACGTAGGCATACCGCTAAAGAAATACGGCATCCACAGTGGATCGATCCCCTCGGTCTCTTTGATGCTGTCGCCTGCCTTTCTGTAACTCAGCGCGGAGGCAGTATCCCCTCCGGCTTGAAATGCAGAATCGTCAAATACAATCGCGTGAAACAGAACAAGCGTAACTACATACAGAAAACCAATACACAAAAGATCCTTTTTTGTGGAGGTTAGGTCGGAATACCACGTTTTCTTGGCGGATGGGATGCTTCGCTTTGATCTCGCAGGAGAGGATTCACCTCGGGTTTGTTTCTTCGCTTTGCTCATTGATAGTTCTGACGGAATCGGAGGTATTTTAGCGCTCTCCACAGGTTCACGACCACATTCATCCATGGGAACACCAGCCACTGGTACCATGCTGCATAGCGGCTGAAGAAACGAAAGTTTCCAGTGAATTTATTTCTCATCTTGTACCATGAAAGATGCCCACCCGTGCTCACGGAAAGTTTGTGCCACACTTTTGCTTTGGGTTCGTAGAAAATGAGGTAACCTGCCCCCCGGCTTCTCATCGACCAATCAGCATCTTCAGCATACATGGGAAATGACTCGTCTAGCATGCCAATCTTTTCGACTACTGATTTCTTTGTTAGTAAGCAGCATCCAGAGGCATATTCGATTTCGCACGATGTATCATATTGACCGTTGTCAAGCTCGCGAATACCGATGTGTCTCATTGTTCCATTCCACATGGAGATCGTTCCTCCTGCGGACCAGATTCTATTCGGATCGTCATAATAATAAATCTTTGGAGCAACCATCCCAATTCTCGGGTCAGATTGGATTCGGGCTACCATCCAGGTAAGGAAATCTTTGTCAACCGTAGTATCATTGTTAAGCAACAGGATTAAGTCCGCTTTGTGCTCGACGGCATATTTTATGCCCACATTGTTTCCTCCCGCAAAGCGGAGGTTGTTCTGCATCTCGAGAAGGACGATATCCGTGAAAGTTTTTCTGATCGCTTGAACAGATCCATCAGTTGAGGCGTTATCAATGACAACGATCTTGCAATTGGTGTAAGCTACCCTGCTTAATGATTCGAGGCACTCAAGAGTTACATCTTGTCCGTTCCAGTTTACGATCACTATGAACACAATTGGTTCAGCAGGCATATCATCAACCTTGTGTTATGTCAGCACAAGATAACGCTTATTCGTCATCAGCCAAACTGCTCATGGAGATACTCTGTCGATTATGGCAGTATTTCTTGATTGATTTGTGTTGCTTGGTTCTCTCAGGGAGTGCCTGACTTGCGAGCGATTGCCAGCACTTCCTCCCCCAATCCCAGTTTCCACGTAATCAGGATCGCTGGGTACAGCAGCAAGGAAAGAGCCTCGGTCAGCTTTTCTACAATGAAGAATATGCTTATTTTCCCGACATTGGATTGAGAAGCACGAAACTTGTGGGCTGCTTTTTGTACGGAGCCCTTTACTTTTTGAAACAACCCGAGTCGGTAGACAACAGCCTGCAGCATCAAGAGAAGGAAGTTCCTGCTCCTACCACGACGTGTCTCTATGTGAAGAACTTCGAAACCAGTTTGATGAAGAAGCAGAGGTAGGGTTTTTGGAGAATACAAATATAGATGGTCTGGTGGCGAAAGCCAGCTCCAGCTTTCACCTGTGGCTTTTGCAACAAGGCTGTCGACATTGGGAGTTGCCAAGGCGAGGATACCACCAGGTACGAGCTTTCTAGTTGCCTCAGTGAGAAAATCCGTTGGTGCTGAGATATGCTCGATCACATGCCACATTGTCAATGCATCAAAACTGTTATCAGGTGCTTCGGATAGTAACTCGTGCACGGTGTGCTGGGAACGCGATTGTGATTGGATGCGCGCTTCATCGTGTGGTTCGACACCCTCCACATCCCAACCATACTTATGCGCATTGTCTATGAAGTGACCGTGTGACGAACCGACATCTAGGAGTTTTCCTGGAGGACAATACCGTTCTAAAATTCTTAGCTCAGGCAGTTTTCGTTTAGGAGGTTCAGCTTGGGGCGTGCTAAAGGAATGCCGGAAATGATCATATTCCCACTTATAATAGGCAGCGAGCTGCTCCTTCGTGGGAAGAGGAGAAACACTTACCAGGCCGCAATCTAGGCAGCGTACAATATCAAATCCGTATTTCTTGGATATCAAATGATGTGAACTGCTACTGCACAACAAGCATGTTTCACTTATAGGCCACAAGTTGTTCAATTGCTGCTTCCATTGCCTCCCACGTGTATTTTTGCTTTTCCTTCTTGACGTTGGCAGTAAACGTGGCTTCTTTTTTTTCAGTGAAGAAACGGAGTATGCCATCTGCCAGAGCATCGGGATCGTTTGGCGGTACAAGGAAACCCGTTATATTATCCCGAACAACTTCACCTAATCCTCCAACATCAGTGGCTATGACAGGCTTGTCAAAGTTATAGGCGATCTGAGCTATTCCGCTTTGGGTTGCGGAGATGTAAGGCAATACAACGACATCTGCAGCTGAGAAATAGATTCCCACTTTCTCGTTGGGTACGTAGTCAGCGTTGATCGTTACATGCCTGTCCAGCCCGAGCCCACTAATCTGCTTTCTATACTTTTCCTCGTGATCATAGAATTCACCAACAACCAGTGTGTGGATATCGAGCGTGCGGATGAATTTCGATGCTGCATCAAGGAGAACGTGCAACCCTTTATAAGCGCGGATGTAACCAAAGAACAGCACGACTCCTGCGGCCCGTAGGCCGAGGATTGATCGAGCTTCTTGTTTGTCAATTGCCCTGCCAAACATGTTATAA
>JAPUKJ010000298.1 GCA_027295705.1 Ignavibacteria bacterium
GTCTCGACAAAACTATGTCCTGAGCCTGCCGAAGGATCTCTTGTCCGCAACCGGTAGAGATACAGACCGCTCGCGAGCCCGGTCGCATCGAATCGTACCTCATAGTAACCCGCCGACTGTGTTTCATCAACAAGCGTTGCCACACGTTGTCCGAGTACGTTGTACACTTCCAATGTCACGCGGCTAACCTCTGGCAGTGCGTACTCGATCACCGTAGTCGGGTTGAACGGGTTCGGGTAGTTCTGCTCCAAAGCATACACTTTGGGGAGAAGTTCCCCTTCAACATCTGTCAGCACATCGACCTGAATACCCTCTGTATGGTGTACAGTTCCATCAAGGTCGATTTGTTTGAGCCTGTACCACCACTGACCATGTGTAACAGTCACATCAGTATAAGAGTAGTAGTATGGCTCAAGAGTGGTGCCGTGACCAGGAATGAAACTATTGGCCAGAGTCTCGTAGTGTGGGTCACTGTCAGGCCGACGTTGAACCTCAAAACCATAGTTATTGGTCTCAGTGAGCGTCATCCATTCAAGCAACACATAACCTTTCCTTGCAGTTGCTGCAAAGGAGCCTAGTTGAATGGGAAGTGGGTTATCGCCACCGCTGACCGTCCAATCTGAAAAAGATGTTATTGCTACGGTTATCTCACGTGGGTCTGAACCAGTTACATCTTGCGGACTCCCGACTGTAAACCACGTCGTAGCTCCAGCTGTGCTCTTGTATACTTGGGCTGCTGTGAGGTCTCCAAAGTCCTCAGACGAAGGCCAAGAAAACGTAAGGTTCCTCCCGCTCGTTGGAGGATTGGTAGAGGTAATCGTCCATTTGTGATTGATACCGGTATTTCCATTCAGTGTAATTGCGCCTTGCGGCCCGTAAACACTGACCACTGTTACATCACCAAGGTCGTCTCCACCTGCATCCAATTCAACACCAATACCGCCGATGTTTGAAGCGCCGGTGCCAACGGTTTTCGTTATCTCAACTGTACCGAGGAATGTGCCGCTATTGTTCAAGTCTCCGTCGAAAGAAATTTTCATACCATCGGATGCGGATGCTGTCATACCCGAATCAATGTTGACAGAAACCTGCGCAATGGCGTTGGTATGCCAAATTAGCATCGTAAGGAACATAGCGCAGCCAGTTCTGAACGATTTCGTCAAAGGTTTCCTGGGTTTCTCCTTTGTGACATTCTTTTGAGTTATCATTGTGAGCAGCCGTCCTCCTAGAGGTCTAAGCTCAGTGACCAAGTGAACCTGTTTCAATTATTGCACATCGTTCAGCCGTGCCTCCAATTCCTCTATCTTTTCCTGCTGCTGCTGGACAATCTTTGTGAGCACCGCTACGACATCCATCGGACTGAGCCCTCTCCTATCCGTAGTTGCCACAAGGTCAGGTACGTCCTCCGCGATAAAGCCGACATGTTCTTCCTGCTTATCCACCTTGTGATTGAATCTCTTTGGCCTCAGCGCATGAAAAGCAATCATGGCCTCTTCCACAGTCAAATCCCTTATGTTTTCCCAATATTCTCTCGGGGAGGCGTTGGTCCAGACGCCACCCGAGGTGACATGGGCCCCACTTCCCATCTCCAGAGGGTGACCTGGAAATTCAGTTCCGATGCCCACACTACCGTCGGCGATAATCACGACGTTACCGTCGTCAGAATGTAGTTCCAGGTCTGTTCCAGATGGTCCTACCGTTGAAATCGACCCAGCTCCATCAGAAAAAACGATTCTATCTGGCGAAATACTACCAGCAATTTTAAGCTTAAGCGCAGATACCCATTCATCTCCCACGGTCGTCCCGATGCCGACGAAGCCATCATCTCCCACATACAACAAAGTATCGCCGCTAGTATTAATTAGACTAAAGGAAGATGATTGGCTGCTTGCCCTGTCAATGTGAGCGAGAAGAAGTATCAACATCAGGGCAGGAAAAATCCCAAGATTTAGTGTTTTCATTGTTTTACCCTTTCTGACCAGAATGTAGCCTTTGTTGCAATCCTCGCCCATGCACTATTTGCGTGCAGCATCATTAGGAGAGACTGAACTCCAGTTCTCTTGTCAAGATGGATTTCTTGACAGTCGGAGACCTTTGTAAGTTAGTGTGGGCATCATCTTTCGTCAATACCACAAAACGAAATTATTTCGCTTTGGAATGTCCGACTGACTCCATTCAATTTTCGTCTCGCAAATGGGACAGAGCATACGTAGGTGACAAGACCTTCTACTGGATTTGAGGCATTTCCAAATTGCTGTGTCTCAGAAAATGGAAAACCGAAACAATGATTTTTTCATAATGAACCTCCTTCACTACGTTAAAAAATATTAATTATGTTTTAGCTGCCTAACGGTAGCGAGCTGAGCAGCCTAGCACGGCAACACGTGACTTCGCAGCCCGCCGAGGCCGGGTCCGTTCGAGTGAGTGGTTATGCGGCACTCCGCGGCTCGCAGTTGGCAAGCAACCCCCTCAACTCTTCCATTAAGGCATGGCCCAAGATAACGGCTTCGCGGGGGTTCTTCCTTGGCTGTCTGAAAATTGACAAAGCCTCATCGATTGTGATCGCGCGCGCATGGACCAACCATGCACTAAGAATATGCCCCGCTTGGCCCCTTCCCCCCGAACAATGGACCACAAGTTGCTCTCCCCTCTGGTCTGACTCTCTTAGGAAGGAAAGGATCTTGCCATGGAGGGTCTCGCCATTGCATAAATAGCCATTGGGAATCGCGGTCGAGCAGACATTTTCCTCACCGAACTCACTACGA
>JAPUKJ010000299.1 GCA_027295705.1 Ignavibacteria bacterium
ATTGAGAACAGAAACTCCCCTATGTTCTTGGGCATCACACTTTCACTTATTTTCTAAAGGATACAATCCAATGGCAACGACATCATGATATCCGATTTTCTCAATTGGTGTACATTACCCGTTAATTTATTTGAATTTTACAGAAAATAGCTATACTTATCGAGTATAGCAGCCTTTTACGAATATCCTTGACAGAAAACAAAGAATCTGTTATCTTGGCAACCAGGGGGATATAGGAACGATATGGGTATCAAGAGTCTCAACTCGGAAAGGCAGGGATATCGTCCACCGAGAGGAACAGGGGTAGTTCAGCTGATCCAAACAGCTGAAAGATACATTGGAAAGAGAAGATACCAACTTGCATTAGAGCAACTTACTGTGGCACAAAAGCTCGAACCGGAAAACACCTACATCCAGGCAATTATCGATAGAGTTGTTGATCTTCGCAACAAAGGCCAATCGGACAGATATCCCCTGTCCGTAACAGTAGGGACTGAATTCAAAGAAGGGATAAGAATACTTGAAGATGAAACCCCGCTTACTCCAAAAGACCTGGAAGTGCAAATCAGACACTTAACAACTGTTGCTGAGAATTTTCTCGAAAAGCATTCGTATGAGAACGCGTTTGATACGTTGATGAAAGCATATCTACTCGACCCGATGAGCCCTTACGTCGTCGCGTGTGAGAAGACCGTCCTCCCAGCTTGGGAACGTGTCCGGAACAAGAAAAATAGCTGGCAGCCTGATAATCCAACAGGTATTCCCTCGCCGTTTTCTTCCATATCAAGCACCGAAAGGAAATTTATGTCAGAATCACACTCAGACGGATTTGATCACAAGGCCAAGCCAAAAGGTCCGCTCGCTGAAAACGCCTCCGCGCAACGACAACTGGAACAACGACTGGAATTCCTCAAACAACAGAAGGAACTTGAGCGGAAAGAAAAGGAACGATCCATCTGGCGCCGAGCCTCAAATCCTTCAAAACTCTTTGGGGTGGAGGATGCGCAACCTCCCGAGACCGACAAACAGTCTGAGCCCAAGCCAACAAAATACGAGGGATTATTCTCGAAATTGAGGCGAGGAAAGTTCCTAAGTTAAGTTTAGATCGGTAATTTGACAAAGGATGCTTTGGAATCTTCAAGGCATCTTTTTTTTGTTCCTTGAGTTCTCGGTTACGAGGACACCTCTGTGAATGCCTCGAGTTTTTCCGTGATCCTTGTCTAGATCATAATCCCTGATTGATCATACGCACGCCAGCCAAACACAGTCCAGCCTCTGGACTTCAACCTTGGAAATTTTCTCCTATTTGAGTATATTCATCGCGCCCAAATCCAACAAAATCGTAGGCCCCAACAATACGAGGCAATCTGACAGTGACCGCAAAGCGAATCTCTGAAAAGCAGATTACCATTCTCATTACTAAGCTCCGCGATCTTGCATATAATCTCTGGTGGTCATGGAATCCGGATGCACAACAGATCTTTCGTGAGCTCTCTCCATTCTTCTGGGAACACAGCAACAACAATCCGATTGAGGTGATGAACTGGATTTCAGGACCTGAACTTAGAGCTCGGTTGCAGAACCACAATTTCTTCGACAAAGTAAATCGGGTATGTAGAACTTTTCATGTTTACATGACTGAGAAACATACGTGGGCGAAAAAGCACGCACCGCGCTTGAGATCGCCTGTAGCATACTTCAGTGCAGAATTCGGGCTGCATGAAAGCTTGCGAATTTATTCCGGTGGGTTGGGTACACTTGCCGGTGATCATGCGAAATCAACCGGTAACCTTGGTTTACCATTTGTTGGCGTCAGTTTATTCTATCGACAGGGATACTTCCAACAGCAAATTTCTGAGCATGGCTGGCAGCAGGAATGCTATTTCACATACGACCCTCACAAGCTGCCAATGGTGCTAGTAACCAACAAGAAGGGGCATCCTATTATCTGCTCCGTTGAAATTGGCAATAGTCTTGTTCAACTCCAAGCGTGGCTTGTTAACGTTGGTCGAACACGGATCTATCTCCTTGACACCGATCTCCCTCAAAATGAAGAACAATTCCGCAGCCTCACCGCCCAAGTCTACGGTGGTGATCATTGGACACGTATTTGCCAAGAGATTGTCTTGGGCATCGGTGGTGTGCGGCTCCTTCAGGCCCTGAAAATTGCCCCTACTGTTTACCATATGAATGAAGGACATTCTGCTTTCCTTACATTAGAATTAGTCCACAATCGCCTCCAATCGAAGAGATCGCTCAAGCAAGCAGAAGCATCGGTGAAGCAACAATGTATCTTCACAACGCATACCCCCGTTCCGACAGGCCATGACAGGTTCGACCGCGGATTGATTGAGGCAGCCCTTCCACGATTTACTTCATCTCTCGGAATAACAATCGATCAACTGATGAGTTATGGAAGAGTCCAACCAGAGGATGGGAACGAACCATTCTGTATGACAGTCCTTGCACTCAAGATGAGTCGTGATGCCAATGGTGTCAGCGAACTCCACGGGCAGGTAACCCGTGAGATGTGGAAGGGACTCTATCCAGAAGTAGAAGTAGAAAAAATCCCCATTGGTCACATCACGAATGGCGTCAACATAACCGCCTGGACATCCCAGAGCGCTTATACGTTTTGGACGTCGCATCTCAGTTATAACTGGGTCAAGAAGCTCAGGGATCATAACTTCTGGCAGCAAGTGGTATCCAAGAAGAAGATCTCCGACGAGGATCTCTGGGCCCTGCGCACGACACTTCGGTGGGAACTCATTGAATTTGCGCGCAAGCGATTGCGACAGCAGCAGCTCCGTCTTAATGCCAACGATGTAGGTCTTTTCGATAACATATTGTCAAAAGATGCACTTACCATAGGGTTCGCAAGACGGTTCGCGACGTACAAACGAGCTCCTCTGTTCTTCAAAGAACTTGAATGGGCCGTCCGCACACTGAGCAATAAAGACAGGCCTGTGCAGATTATCTTTGCAGGAAAAGCGCACCCAAAGAACGACGACGGCAAACGCTATATCCAGGAGATCGTCAATATGACGAAGCGCCTCGATCTGTTCGGAAGGGTGATCTTCATCGAGGACCATGATATGAACGTCGCGCAGTACCTGGTTGCCGGAGCCGACGTTTGGTTAAACACACCACGTCGTCCGATGGAAGCTAGTGGCACGAGTGGAATGAAAGTAACAATCCACGGTGGGCTGAACGCAAGTACAATGGATGGATGGTGGCGTGAGGCCTATGACGGTCGCAACGGCTGGAAAATCGGCGAAGACACCACGGTCAACGATGAGAAAGCACAGGACGACTTGGACGCAGCATCACTTCGCAGCGTGATGGAGAACGAAATCATACCATTGTTTTACGACCGCGGCAAGGATGGGATCCCACACCACTGGCTCAACATGGTGCGCCATGCTATTGCAACTCTGATCCCTGTGTATAACACAGATCGCATGGTAGAGGAATATACAAAGAGATACTACCAGCCCAAAACCAATCGCGTGCGCGCACGATCAGCGTCGCTGCGGTAACTCCAGAATCTTCAGACGTGCAAGTTCCTCGGTTAGCGTTCTTACAATGAGCTTCGTTAACTCTACGTCCCGCCTGTTGACATGCCTCGACTCAAGCCATATGATCTTTTTCGGCTCCTTTGCCTTATCATAGAGTAGCTGAACATTTTCCTTCGGAATTTGCTCGTCATGCACGCCATTGATCATTATCAATGGTGTTGGTGATACTTCGTTGATATAGCGTAAAGGTTCAAGAGGGTGTAACAGCATCCCCCCAAGCAATCCTACACTCTCGCTCACTAATACTCCTTCATAGCGTGCTACGTTGTGTCGAATAAGAGAGCGAAGCTGCCCTCCACCGTAAACCATCGCCGCAACTGCCGCTCGTCGATCGTGAGCTATGATGCACGGAACAAATGGGGCTCCAAAACTGTAACCCAGCAGCACCAGTTTTGTCGTATCGACATCGTCGCGCTGCCAGAGATAGTCAGTCACCAACATAACTGCAGGCACCATGTCAAGCAGCGCCTGACGAATCTCTGGGACGTCTGAGAGAAATTCCATAACCGTATAGGAATCCCTAGGATCATACGAATAATCAGGCGCAACGATGATAACATCCCTGATGCCCAGCGCGTAGTCAATGGCATATTTGCCAGTTGCTTTTCCACCCATTAACACAATGGCAGGAAAACGTCTGTCCTTCTCCCTCGGTGCCAACAAGCCGCAATCTACTGTAAACCCATCTCCATTTTCTAATGTGACCCAGGATCTTTCTGTAAGAGAATCTCCGCCCGCGGGACGCAGATCAAAGTGGGCTAGTATACCGTGTCGTTTCGCAAAATAGCTTCCGTAATCTTTCGCGTAGAAATACCAGCCTGCGATGAGGCCACCCACAACAACAACCATGAGCACGGCTGCGACTATCTTGAAGAATGATTTCATCATTAATTATCGAATGTACAAATTGTGTTCAGAAAAACAACCTAGGCTACGAAATCCTCACTACAATCCGGAAGCTTACAAAACGACCAGAGCAATCTCGAATCATTGTTGTGCGCGCACAATAAATCAATCTCAGGATTAGGCCGGCAAGAACTCTTGTAGTTGCTGATGATGTTGAGGTTGATCCTTCTTTTTTGTACCATTGTTGCACCGAACCTACCAAAAAGTCAAGAACTGCCCCAAACTCCAGGCTCGCAAGAGGAGCAGTAATAAATGGCCAAGATTGCAATCCCAACAGAGACTGTCGATGGTGAAACGCGGGTTGCCCTTATCCCTAACCTGGTCTTAACGTTAACACGTGACAAACATGAAGTTTTGGTGCAGAAAGGTGCTGGTGCGGGCGCATCGTTTAGTGACGAGGACTACACCAGGGCTGGTGCAAATGTAGTAAACGAGGCAAAGTCACTTTACCAGCAGGCAGAAGTTGTTCTTAAAGTACAGCCACCCAACTCTCTAGAAGCTGAGACAATGCGAGAGAGATCCACTTACATTGGATTCCTTGCACCCCTTTCGTATCCTAAGATTATCGATGTTTACGTTAAGCGCCGTATCACTAGTTTCTCGATGGAATACATACCACGGATCACGCGGGCGCAAGGTATGGATGCGTTGAGCTCAATGGCAACAGTAGCTGGATACAAAGCTGTCCTCCTGGCAACCGAAAAGCTCGGAAAGATGTTTCCCTT
>JAPUKJ010000003.1 GCA_027295705.1 Ignavibacteria bacterium
CCCTGATCGCTCTTATTGTTACCGCCCTGATAGCGGGGTTTAGTCCCGGGACATCACCTCCACCGGTGAGAATAGCAATAACCGCTTTTTTCTTCTTGATATTCGCCATACCTCAACTTCAGTTTGTTTGGTTCTAAACTCCAGTAACTAGAATGAATACTTCGACTCAAACGAAATTCTCTATTTAGTTACGTGCGCCTTTTCTCTTGCAAAATCATACCTGTTGTCATCCATATTCACATCTGGAATCCGCGATTTACCCAACTGGATTTTCTTAATCAGTTTTGCATTCCCTATCGTGATTGTTATCTGTTTCTCTCCCTTCGACCAAGTCCTACATGTTTGATACTAAAGTATCTTCCTGACCGTCAGCGAAGGTAACCTTCACAAAAATGGGGACCGGTATGTTACCTTTCTTTTCAATAACAAAATGTGCTCCGTCGGAATCAACGGCAACCTCTTTGACAGCCGGGGTAGCCCGGTTCAAAAAACCAAGGCTTCCAGAACCGTCCAAGATCCTCCTTTGCAACATCGTTAAAGGTGAAGAAGAAATCATAGGGAATCGGATGCTTGCCGTTCCAACGGCTGATGAACTCCTTCAACGCTTTCCTGAATAGCTTCTCTCCAAGAAAGTCTCTTAGGAAGTGATAAGCAATAGATGGTCTCTGGTAGGTTGCACCTCTGAGTGAAGGCCTATACACATTACCACTGAATACTATTCTCGGGATCATCACTGGGACGTCTAATTCTCTACCCGCAGAGTTTGAGTATCTGTCGACGATTCTCGTTATCGGATCATAGGATGGTTCAAGTCTACTTTGAATTTCAAAGGGAATCATCACGGCCCATCCCTCGTCCATCCATCCATACTTCCTTTCGTTAATTCCCATGTAGAAAGGAAAGTACGTATGAGTTATCTCGTGAAAAGCAACATGAACCGTTGACGACCTTCTTGAAGACGAACCGTCATTAACCATCATAGGATATTCCATTCCTCCGGAACCGTTAAACACAGTTATTTCAGGATATGGGAATGGAACTCCTGGTAATTCCTTTGAAAGATACTCAATCACTTTTTTTCCAATCTCGGTCACCTCGTAGAAATCCTCAGACTCTCTCTTGTAAGCCGCTGCGACAACCACTCTTCTGCTGGTGAGACTATCAACTACGACGTTTGTTGCATCCCACAAATAATGATCACTGGCGGCAAACGCAAAGTCAGGAACGTATTTTGCCTTAAACCTCCACGTGTTCTTGTCTCCATCGACAGTCACGTCCCCCCGCTTCATAATCTTCGAACTGGACAATATTAACTACCTCACTGATGTTTGAGCTTCGTGGTACTTCCTCAAGTGTTCTCCTGCCAATACCTCCTCAGGATTTTGCAGAACCCCTGTTGCCCAAACAACGAAAACTCCACGCACGGTAATCTCAACATCAAAATTTCCGAAATCGTTATAAAACTCCTGCGCACCACTGTAGTCAAATGTATCCCAGGCGTCTATGTCATCATAAACAGAAATCTGGGGATACCAGTAAGCTACAAGAAAAGATGACTCATCATAGCTTCCGATCCTGAGTCTTGTTTCCTTGGGTAGGACAAAGCTCCAGCTTACCCCGATTGCTAAAGAGTCGTGAGGTGGCAGAGAATCGGTGAGAGCTAATGTTAGGTTAGTTCCGCTCTTCGTAAAAACGGGATCCTCTGCTCCGAGATCTACTTCCTTTCCGTAGACACTCAAGTGCTCAATCGTGACACCGTCGTGAATATCCACTGGTTTGATCGCCATGTCGCGTCTGTTTCCCTTCTTGAACAAATCTTGATATAGTCTTATCACGACATGCCTGAGAGTGTCGGGACTATTATTGTAGTATGTGACCATTTCTTTTCCAGTTACAAGTCTACTGGTTGGCTCTAGCTCCACTTTGATATTGTAATCAGACCTGTTTTGCCAGTAGTTTGTTCCCGGTTTTCCATCAAAGGAGCGCGTTCCGTTCCCGTACGCTTTACGGATTTCTAATGGATGTAGACGTCGGAGGTCTGGGCAAGGATTCCTGGATTATAACCTAGCCAGACGCTAAGCGGGGCAAAAAGCGAACCGTAGAACACGGCCAACTTATGTTTTCTGTGGAGTAAACAACCTCATTTGCCTTCAAACTTCTCAGCGATCTTTTCAACTGCCTTAACAAAACGGCCTGCTAATACAATGACATAAACTGTAATCCCCAGCCAAACTAACATCCAGACTATCGAGAGCGATCCTCCGAAACCATACATATTGAACATTGAAAATCCCCTTTCTATGAATTTAGATCTGCCAATATACCTCAAATAATGAAACCTATCAACTTATCGCAGCCGAACAAGTTTGGACTCTAGCATGCCGAATAGTTGAGGCATTGCAAGTGTACAGTTAAAGTGATATATTTTTCGGTGTGGAAAGAGGATCGAAGGGTGTTCTGTAACTGCGGGGGTAATCTAGCGGTAAAGAATGCCATCCTCTTCCAAAATCACCCGCGAGCGTTTTGGGCGAGGAGTGGATGTGATTTTGAGAATCCCGACGGATTCGGGCCAAGCGCATTCGCACTACACTTGACTGCGGGATTAGTTGATCGGTTCAACGCAAGCTTCCCAAGCTTGAAAAACGGGTTCGATTCCCGTATCCCGCTCAAATGACTGTAATGTGGTCATCTGAGCGAGGCCCGTCCACAAAGACGGCCTGCTCTGGCAAAAACGGCCGACGCACAAAGTGAGTGGTTGCCGTTTTGAGCGTGCCGACGAAGTCAGGATCTGCTGTCTTCTACAGGACGCTTAGCTCAGCTGGTTCAGAGCGCTTGCCTTACAAGCAAGAGGTCAGAGGTTCAAATCCTCTAGCGTCCACACGATCGGCTCAGAGCGCCACTCCCGACGAAGTCCGAACTGAGGTGGTAGAGGTTCGAGCCCTACAGCGTTCACTTCTATATCTAGAAAAACCTCACTTTCCTACCCCGTTCAAATCAGACTTGTATGCTTCATTTCACCTCCTCGCAAGCCACACACCACCTATCGTGACTGCTGCTCCAATAAGTTGTATGAGAAACGGTTGTTCATTGAGTGAAACATAAGCAATTAGAAGCGCAAGTACGGGAACCAGATTACCAAAATTGGCCGTGCGTCCTGGACCAAGGTGCTTTACCCCAAACGACCAGAACACGTTTGCAATCGCAATTGACAGAGCACCGGAAACAATCGCGGCAAGGTAGTACGTCCAATGAACGGATCCCCAGTCGGAAGTGACCGCCGAGGGAATAGCAATGAGCGAGAGGCCGACTGCCCCGGTAACTACCATGATGAGCGCCAACTGAAGTGGCGAGTATCGTGTGAGCAGCGGCTTCTGGAGGTTCGTATTGAGACCCCAAAGGGCAGCGGCGACAAGCATAATCAGATCACCAAAAAGAGCATCGCTGCCAAATTCCAACTTCTTCCCGCTACCGATTAGTACCATTATAACACCAGACAGAGATATTGCCATCCCAATCCACGTGGAGCGCCGGATTTTCTCCTTGTGAATAAGTCCGCTGAGCGACACGGTCCATAAAGGCGCAGTGGAAAGCAGAACCGCTGAGTTCCCCGCAGTTGTCATTGTGAGTCCGATGATGAACACAATTTGATACAATACGTTTGCAACTATTCCAGTACCAACAAGTTTCGGCCAGTCACGACGGGCGATAGGAGTCCACTGAGAGCGGGAAAAATAAATTGTTGCCAGAAAGATCGACGCCACCGCGAATCTGATGCCGTTGAGGATGTAGAAGTCCAATCCAGCTATCCCCCATTTCAAAAGCGGGATATTCCCGGCCCAGATAATTGCTACCGTGATGAGCAGGAGTTCCGCTTTGAGAACCTGAGCGCGGTTGCGTTCAATCATGCGGTCTTTTTAGAATCCACCAGAGGACGTTTGCAGGCTACGAAGAATCCAGCTAGATACAGGAGCAGGCCGACTACGAGGAATTCATAATGATAGGGGGCAGGCATCTTCCCTTGGAGGGTTGCTGGTATGTCAAGTATGAACGAATACAAAAGGATCACCGTTGCTATGATCGCCACAGACCATGAAAGGATACTGGGCCGAAAATAATCCCCCTTGCTAATCCTACTGGTAATAATAACGCCGCAGAAAGTCATAAGCGCCGCGATAATCAGAGGTGCAATTACCGGACCGATCCACGGCAGGGGTATTAAGAACAGTACATCCCAATCAACAAGGGTGAGAGGCCAGTCCAATATCACTTTGAGCCATACATAATAAAAGATATCCCAGATGCCGAAAACAACAAGGAAGTAGCCAAACCTTTCCCAAGCTCTTGTGCCAGCAATGATCCCTGCTGCGCCAAGCATGATTAAGGTCGCCAACTCACGCGCCAGCTCAACAACGAGGTGCTCTTGACTGATGAGCTTTAAGGGAAAGGCGAAACCTTCAGGATAGTACACAGCACGCAGGTACACTACAATGCTCGATTCGACGTATGCAAACGCTACCCCAAACACTGCAATCCAGGCAAGCTTGCGAATGACGTTTACATCCAGAGTCAACTCGACGTCCCCGCGTTCAATTCATCGAGGAACGCAACCCCACGCCTCAGATGAGGTATCACGATCGAGCCGCCAACCACCAATGCGACACTGAAGACATCATACAACTCTTCGTCCGTTACACCTGAACTCTTGCATTGCTGAATATGGTACGAAACACAATCATCGCAACGCAGCACCATTGAGGCAGCCAATCCAAGCATTTCCTTCGTCTTTGCGTCGAGAGCGCCGCGCTCATACGTGAGCGTGTCCACTCCGAAGAACCGCTTGATCGCGCGGTTGTCAATATCGCGGATGCGTTTGTTCATCTTGCTGCGGAATTCGTTGAATTCCTGTACCCTGCTGGCCATCATTAACTCCTTACAATGTTTTCAAGTAAATCCAAGAAATGTTGCAGACCGAATCTCCTAGCCATCGTGATTCTTGCTACCGGCTCACTTCACTGATGTATCAAGACAAACTATGTCTAATGGAGCGGCAGTGGCCCCTCTAGCGCCACGAAGTCGAAGGGTGTCATTGGCAAGCGAACCCTGCGAATGATCACCACGAACCCTGGTTATTCTCACGCCCACGGAGTCCAAGACCGAGCCTGCTTCTATCTCAGCGCAGGTAATCCGTGCTTTGCTTCCATCCTTCTTAGTATGCCGATGGCAGCATAAGCCTCCTGCCATCCTCCTTCATCAATGTCCTTCATGAGTTGAGTGATCTCGCTTAAGGCTGCCGATTGGCCCCACCCTCCATTCGACGAAGTCGGAAACGGCACATTGATATAGGCGTCCAAGAACGACACACTTTGTTGTACGAGCATCAATCCCGCAGCGATGGTGCCCATTGACAGCGCGACGTCGATCAAACCATGTGGCCTGCCAAATTCCCAACCCAACGGCGTGCTCCCCGCACCGATAAAGACGATCAGCCATCCGAGAATAGTCGCGAATCGATAGCGCTTGAGGATTTTGTACAGGCCAAAGTAGAAGAATTGGAGCTCTGCCTCGGTTGGGGATGTAGTATTCATTTGGTCAGAAGTTTCTTATTGCCCAAACCTATGGACGGGGCTTCCACTCAAGCATTTCGTTGCCGACTTAGATAATTTTCATAATCCTCCATCGTATCAATGTCGGCAAGCTCGGGGAGTACCGAGTACAAGAGGCTGAGCGAATCCAACCGTTTGATACTCTCGCGGTACACGGAGTCCGTACTCCATTTGATCCCTTCGAATATTTCTTTCGTCGGCCTGTTCATCCCCAGCAGATAATAGCCACCATCTGTTGAGGGCCCGATGACAACATCGTGTGAATCCAGGCGGTCGAACGCATTAATCACGGCTGATGCTTCAAGCTCAGGTAGGTCAGTTCCGATGATTACACAGCGACCTGCTCCTTCCATGAACGCTTTATCAAATGCACGCTGCATTCGCTCACCGAGCGATTCTCCTGATTGCGGCGCGAATACAAACAAATGCCTAATCCACGCACGGATGTCCTGTTCCTTTGCCACCGCATCATAAAAGAGGTATATCCTTGTTCCCGTCGCAGCCAGTTGATCACCAATCAAGATCACATGTTGCGCAAACTCCCGATAAATCTCCGAGGCTTCTGCCATTCCCACTTCTTTCCCAAGACGGGTTTTCACCTCCCCGGGCCGGGGAAGCCTTGCAAAGATGATGAGCGCTTGTCTCACTAGCGAGGCCCCAAAACAAGATTGGGACTCGAAACTCTAAATCTTCCACGAACCACTTCCCATACGAGCAGTGCATAGAACGGAAGATACTCAATCAGCAACAACGCAATCTGGTCCTGCCAAAAGCCGGTCAGGCGAAAACTATAAACCACGAAGTTGCTGAGGGTTGAAAGCCCAAGCAAAACAAATACGGCAACCGACCAACGCAGGACGATGATAGCTGCAAGCCATGTCAGGTACCAAGGCTGTACTACAGGCGCAACCACAATGAAGCCAAGAAACGCGAGGAATATCTTCTCCACAAGGGTCCTGTCGACATAAAACACCCAACCGAGCCACAGCAGGAAAAGCACTCCACTCATCACATGTGCATGTACATGCGAATCGAAGAATAAATAGAGAATCTCAGAAACAGAACCGTTGAATTCCCACGTAGCAGAATACACGGTCAACGACTCGAAAAGACCCCCAGTTGGCTCGTGGTATAGCCAGTATCCCGCTGCCAGAAGCAGTATAGGTATGGCGGGCATGAGGAACCGCTTCAGACGGGGACCCGTTCGGATCAGTAACGCAACGATAAACATTGGATATAACTTAGCAAGAGCGGCAAAACCCAGCGAAACAGCACCCGATATGTACCTGTCCTTTCCAACCAAGAAAATGAAAAGCAGCAACAAAGAAATTCCCAGGGCATCGATGTGACCGTCAAGTCCAAAATACATGATAGGAAGTGGAGACCAGGCGTACAGCAACGCAGCTTCAAGTTTCAGCTTGTTTTGTCGCAAAAGTAAAACCAGAAGGACGATGGTCAGGAAATCGATGAATGCCAAAAGCAATTTCATTCCAGCAACCGAATCGCCGAACAGTATGTGTGATGCCCAGAAGAATATCTGTGCTAGTGGGGGATAGATTGTACGCATGTTCGGAAAATTCACCTTTGACGGAAGGTCCGTAGTATGGAGAAATTCCAATGTTGAATCGTTCGGAGATAGAGCAAAGGGATTGATACCGTGTGCCGCAACCTTGCCGTCCCAGATGTAGCGGTAAATATCGTCGGAAGCAACCGGAGCATGTGGGACGAGCGTCAGGCGAAAGAGAATTGCAAAACCTATAATCAACGCGAGAAGTCGGTTGTCGCTGCTCGCCGCTTTATCGACTGACCGATGATGATAAATAATGAACGCTAACATGGCGTACACAATCACGCTGACGACAATGAAAACGAGAACTTCGTCGGGCGTTTCACCAACGAAATAGAAGCTGAGGTAGCATAGCTCCATCAGAACCCCGATGATGACTAAGTTGCGGAGAGACATGCTAGGCTTTAGTAAAGAGGTGTTTCAAGATCGTGTACAGAATTTTCATTGACGCTTTTAATGTACCAGAAAGAGTCCCCGTAACTTTTGAGCTGCCGATTCTTTTTCGGTAGCGTACGGGCACCTCGGTACATTTGAGCTTCAACTTTGCGGCTATGATTTGCATCTCCACGGTCCAACCGAACGTTGGATCACTCATCTGCATCTTCTGCAATACGTCAGTCCTTACAGCGCGCAACGGGCCGAGGTCAGTGAACTTGTATCCCCAGAACATGCGAATAAGAAAACAGGCAATCCAGTTACCAATAATTGCCTGTGGCAACATCGCTCCCGGTTCTCGTTTCCCGAGCATGCGCGAACCGACAACCATATCATATCCGTCTTCTTGAATGGGGCGGAGAATGTCCGGCAGCTCATCAGGATAATCGCTATTGTCACCGTCCATGAACGCTATGATATCGGCTTTATTCTTGATTGCATGAGCAATACCGCGGAGGCATGCGTAGCCATAGCCTTTTCGAGGCTCACTGAGCACGGTTGCACCTGCTTCTCGTGCGACGGTGGCGGTGCTATCACTTGATCCGTTGTTGACAACTATGATTTCAGAAACTGCGAATCGAGGGATGGCATCGACCACACGACCAATTGATGATTCTTCATTGAACGCCGGAATGACGACTGCAGTTTGAGACTCGAGTGGATGTGCTTGAGAAGTCAAGTGATGGGTAATAACACCCCTGGATTCACTCATGTTGCGCACAATGCCGCGCCCACGATACCTGCTTCGTTACGGAGTTGTGCAGGGACGATTCGGGCACGCGCTTCGATTCGCGGAAGGAATTTGTCTGCCTTTTTACTTACACCACCACCGATGATAATCAGGTCCGGCCAAACCAAACTTTCAACTGCATTGATATATTCGCCCAGCACCTTCGACCATTGTTTCCATGACATTTCTTTTTTGGAACGGGTCCGATCCGAGGCACGCCGCTCACCTTTTTTTCCTCGCAACTCAATCTGGCCGAACTCGCTGTTTGGTACGAGCTTCCCATCAACAAACAAAGCCGAGCCGATGCCTGTGCCAATAGTAAGAAGCAGGACGACACCTGAAATACCCCTGCCTGCGCCGAACTTCATCTCAGCCAGACCTGCTGCATCTGCATCGTTGATAACAATGACCTTGCAACCAAACGCCTTTGCAAACACCTTATGTGCTTTCACGCCCAGCCATGACTTATCGATATTGTTCGCAGTTAACACCTTCCCTTCCTTAATCGGTGCAGGGAACCCACATCCAATTCGGCCTTTCCAGTTGAACTCTTTTGGAATTTGGGTCAGAACCTCGGCCATTGCATCAGGAGTAGAAGGGTTAGGTGTCGCGGTGCGGTACCTCTCTGTAACAAGATTCCCTGTATCCGTATCCACAATCGCACCTTTCATCCCTGATCCGCCGATATCGATTCCAAGCTGTTCCATGTATATTATTTTCGATCAGTCGACACTGCTACTGTTGTCCATTGAGACTCCAGTCATAGGGAAGATACTTCACAGCTGCCGGATTTACATCTGTAATGCCCAAGATGCGGAGAGCAAAGTTTTGCGCTGAGCTGAACTTCTTTACAAAATCCTCGCCATACCAGTTGAAAAGTTCTGAAAGATAAAGAGTGTTCGACTTTTCATCATAACGATTCTTTGTCCGATCTAAAAGGAAAAGTCTTGAATTGTCTTCAAGCTGTGCATCCAACGACTTTCCGACGTACGCCTCCGCTCGGAGAGGAGGACAGCTCCTAGCTGCACAGACGAGCGCCATATGGATGCGCGGCTCGTCGAATTCCTTCCTGATGATCTCGTGCTCGATCTGATTCAAACTGTACATTTTGCCGGCGATGTCTATCCAAACGATGTCCCAAGGGCCGAGGTCCCCTTGCTTGATATCTCTTATACTGCTTACGGGTGAATGGTCGTTGACAAGCTTTATCGTAAAAGCGTTGTACGTGTTAATCCAGAACGCAAGCCTCTCGCTATCGTCCTCGATAGCAGAGGGAGTTACCTCGCGCAGTGAAGCAATACACTTCTCAAATCTTTCGTCCTTCTTGATTGCAGCATAATCAATCTCACCATCCGCAACATGCTCACCTAGAACTTGATTCAACAACTTGTGCCCCGCATCCACCTGTGCAAAGCTTACTGAAGAGACAAGGCAGCAAATAACAAATGACATCATCCGTTTCTGTAGTCTACCGTCAGAACTCATAGAAAACTCCTCCCGCAAGAACGGAACCTCCCGCAACATTGCGCCCGTGTACTGCTGTCGCATACGATGCTGAAACTCCCCAACGTTCATCGAATTTGTACAAAGCTTTTGGAATGATCGCTGTGAACTCTTGATTGAAAGTAAGCAAGCCCAGTCCGGTAGCTGCATTCATCGGAGTGGGCTTTGTTGATGTTGACTCGCGACCGGAGAACAGTACAATGAGAAAGAGACGGTTTTCGGCAAAGCCGTATCCAATCTCAGCATTGTAAAACACATCGTCGGAGAAGCCCTTCGAGCGGAAATTATACGCCACGTCTACAGTCACATACAAAGGAGATGGATAGAATGATCTCCCACCCAAGATACGTGCTGCTACGTTGAACTCACCATCTCCGAGCACCAAGCCATTTGGATCGTTCTTGTCTCCAGTGGGCAAACCAAGCTGGACTTCCGTCGAGAGTGCATATCCATTCTTGTTGATCAAATTACCTCGAATAGCAATGTCAATATCTCCCACTCCACTATTGGTGAGCTTGACTTGATTCGGTGTATGTGAGATAAACTTAAATGGCAGCATTGCGGAGACGGTTACGTCATCAGTTATGCCAAAATCTCCAAAGACCTGAACAACGTTATCCTTAACGTCACCAACCGAAAATTTTGTCGCGTCATCCCCGTAAACCTGATCGTAGCCAATCGTGCTGATTCCAAGCTGGACAAAGCCTTTCCCTTGCTTGCGCGGCCAGGGACCTGCAAATACTGAACAGCTCAATAAAGGAATGACCAATGATATCACAAGCATGTCTCTACGTATCATGATAAGCTCCATCTTATATAGTTACGGGACAGTAAATGGTTTGACAATTTTTCAGCGTAGTATTTCCCACGCTTACCCCTCAACTATGGCAACCTCCAGCGTC
>JAPUKJ010000030.1 GCA_027295705.1 Ignavibacteria bacterium
TTGAAAACCACCTGCTGGCCTCATTTTCCAATCCCCGTTAAATAAGCGCGTAGCTCTGTTTGAAGTTCGAGAATCCCCTTGGGGTTTGATTGCATTGTTGTTATCTTTTGTTAAGAAGTGCCACGTTTGTCCCGGAATGGGGAGCGGCGCGAGTGCTTCTGTAACGAACGGGAATATCTTTATGAAAGAGTGCAATCAGCGCCGGAGTGACTTTGCCTTGTGGAACCGGGTAGCATTTAGCAGTCTCGTTTCCTTATTAGTGTCGACTTCAGCAGTGGCTCAGTTCTCTTGGAAAGGCTTCGGGAAAGACGGAAGGTTTGTTGCACCTGATCACGGCATCTCTCCTCCGAGAATTTATCAGAGCGTCTCTTCATATGTAGGACCTCAGCCTTTTGATATGCTGCATTACAGTTTGGACCTATCGCTGAGCCTTTTGACTGACTCATTGGGAGGGAAAACGACAATGACTCTGGTCCTCACGTCGGCTGTTGATTCAGTTGTGCTGCATGCTGTCGGTCTGCAACTTGACACCGTGCGTGTTGATAGATTGCAAAAGAGCATTAGCTTCAATCCGATGGATGAGACGTTCACCATCTTCCTCAATGGTATGCGCAATCCGGGTGATACCTTACGGATCGAAATCAATTACGAGCGAATCCCTGGCTATCCACGTCCAAGTTCACGCCAGGGGTATTACTATTTTCGAGATACGCTCGTTGGCCTTCCTTCAAATTTAGGATACACGTTTTCCGAGCCATCGGATGCGAGATTTTGGATGCCATGCTACGATGAACCATGGGAGAAAGCAACAGCTGAAATAAATCTCACGATCCCCGTCGGCTACCTTGCTGCGTCAAATGGCAAGTTATCGGGCACAACTGATAATGGCGATGGAACGGTGACATGGCACTGGCGAGAGGATCATCAGATTGCCACTTATCTTATGTGCATTACTGCATCAGCCTTCACAATTCCAACCCTTTCGTATGTTACAAGCACGAACGACACAATCCCCGTGCAATACTACGTCTGGTCTGCAGATTCTGTCGAATGCGCCGCATACCTTCCGACGGTTCGCGAAATGGTTGTTGAGTATTCGAGGTTATTCGATGAGTATCCTTTCGACAAGTATGGGATGACCGCGATAATTCCTTTTACCTACCTGGGCATGGAACATCAGTCATTAACGACGATAAACTGGTACTTCAAGACAGATCGTCGGGTAGTGTCTCATGAACTCGCTCATCAGTGGTGGGGGGATTTAGTCACCTGCGGGACTTGGGCTGATATCTGGCTCAATGAAAGTTTCGCTACATACAGTGAAGCACTCTGGCAAGAGCACGTCGGCGGGATGCCTGCGCTGAAGAGCTACATGAGGGACACTCTCAGTGAGTTTCAATTTGCTTCATGGCAGGGTGCAATTTATGACCCGGTGGGCCAGGGATTCAATCTGTTTGATCGCGTTGTGTACAGCAAGGGAGCATGGGTGCTGCACACGTTGCGTGGTGCTGTGGGTGATTCGACTTTTTTCAATGTTCTGAGAGCTTATCGTGAAAAGTACCAATCAAAAAGCGCTATAACGGCTGAGTTTGCAGCTGTGGTTGATTCGGTTATGGGCATTGACATGAGTTGGTTCTTTGACCAGTGGATTTATGGCCCGGGCTGGCCGACGTACAGTTACAGCTATTCCTGGGGAAATGATACGGTCTCTTTGGTTATAGATCAACTGCAATCTACGTCATGGCCGACGTACAAAATGCCGATGCAGGTGAGAGTCCATCACCCTGGAGGTTCAACCGATTTTGTGGTGTTGGACAGCATGCGTACGCAGTCATTCGGGCTTCCTTTGTCCACCCAGCCAGACAGCGTGGAGCTCGACCCGAATTATTGGATACTGAAACAAATCGCTCCACCTCCTTTGAGCGTTGACGTCGGTGAGACACCAACATCATATCGGCTTGATCAAAATTATCCTAATCCGTTTAATCCAACTACCTCAATACGGTTTGCACTTCCAAGTTCGGGATTCGTGAGATTGGAGGTTTTCAGCACGCTGGGTGAGGAAGTTACTACGCTGGTGGCACATGAGCTACCTGCAGGGATTCATGCAGTTAATTGGAACGCAAGGGATCTCGCAAGCGGCGTGTATTTATATCGCTTACGGGCTGGTGACTACGTTGACACAAAAAAATTGTTGTTGCTCAAGTGAAGTCGGAAGATTTTTGCTTAGAATTCAAAATGGGGTTTGCGAATGTACAAAAGAATCACACACGTTGGTATTGCGGTAAGAAACGCCGAACATTCATCGAAAGTGTTCTCGAAGTTGTTTGGGGTGGGAAAGGAGCACTCTGAAGAGGTAGGCGACCAAAAGGTGAAGGCTACATTCTTCAAAATCGGCGAAGCTGGTGTGGAACTCCTCGAACCCACAAGCGCTGACTCGACTATTGCAAAGTTCATCGAGAAACGAGGTGAGGGTGTGCACCATCTCTCTTTCGAGGTGGACGATATTGACCGGGAAATCGCACGCTTGAAGCAAGAAGGATTTCGAATGATTGATGAAACGCCCCGCGTTGGTGCTGATGGCTATCGCATTGCGTTCCTCCATCCCAAATCAACCAATGGAGTGTTAGTGGAGATCAGCCAAAAGCTGTAGTAGATTGCTGGGGAGTAAGATGACGTACCTCTAGAGCTAGGGTCTACTCGCCTTGATGAAACCTCAAGCATTGCACATAAACATTACGAAGGAGGATATTTCTCTTCAGCAGAAGTTGGAGAACCTGCCGAACAGACCAGGTGTGTACCAGCATAAAGATGCTGAGGGAAAAGTTCTCTATGTTGGCAAGGCGAAAAATCTCCGAAGTCGGGTCCGTCAATACTTCCAGAAATCTCGTGGTATTGATCCGCGAATGGACAAAATGCTCTCGAAGGCCACTGACCTGGAGGTCATCGTTACGGACTCCGAGGTTGAGGCGTTGATCCTTGAAGCCAACATCATTAAGGAGTTCAAGCCACGCTATAACGTAACTTTGAAGGATGACAAGAGCTATCCGTACATTGTCATAACGAACGAGCCCTACCCTCGCGTATTTGTGACACGGCAAATTCGTCGGGATGGTTCTCGTTACTTCGGACCATACACCGATGTAAAGAACGTCCGTGCAGCCCTGAAATCTATACGTGATATTTTCATGATCAGGAGCTGTAATTTCTTCATTGATGAGAATGTCATCAAGAAGCGGAAGATCAAAGTTTGCCTGGACTACCACATCAAGAAATGCGAAGGGCCATGCGAAGGACTCGTATTGCACGAGAAATACAATGCGATGATAGATCAAGTGGCCAAATTGTTGGAAGGAAAAACCGGGACACTTATTCAATCTCTCGAGCATGAGATGGAAACAATGGCGGGCCAGATGAAGTTTGAAGAGGCAGCGATACTACGTGACCGGATTAAAGGTCTGCGTGCATACAGTGAAAAGCAGAAGGCGGTCGGTCTAGACTTGATTGATCGAGATATTTTCGCATTTGCAAGTGAAGGGGACGATGCGTGCGGTGTGATTTTCAAGATTCGGGATGGCAAAATGATTGGTCGTCAGTACTATTACATGGGTAACGTCGAGCACAAGCTTGATGGTGAAATACTCGGTACACTCCTGCAGCAATACTATCTTGAGGCAAAGTACATTCCCAAGGAGATCTTTGTGTCGTCCGCGATTGATGGCGTCGAGGCCATGCAGAAGTGGCTGACCGATAGGCGGGGTGATCCCGTAACTCTCATCGAACCATCAAGTGGTGAGGAAGCAAAGCTCGTCCATCTCTCTCGCAACAATGCCCGGTTTTTGCTCGACGACCTAAAAATTCAGAAGATGAAGAGAGCAGATTATGTGCCTCATGCGGTGAAGGCCCTCCAGCGAGATCTGCGGCTCAAGAAAACACCTCGCAAAGTCGAGTGCTTCGACGTTTCTAACATCCAAGGGGCTGACTCGGTCGCATCAATGGTCGTTTTTGTTGATGCTAAGCCAAAAAAGAGCGAGTACCGGAAGTTCAAGATCCGATCAGTGATTGGCAGCGATGATTTTGCCAGCATGCGTGAAGTCGTTCGGCGGCGCTATTCGAGGTTGCTGGAGGAAAGGGGAGAGTTTCCGGACCTCATCATGGTAGACGGTGGGAAAGGTCAGCTCTCCAGTGCTGTTGAAGTTTTGGGTGAGCTTGGTCTGACGGATCAGCAAGTTATTGGGTTGGCAAAGAGACTTGAAGAAGTCTTCCTGCCGGGAAAGAGTGAGCCTGAGGTGATGCCTAAGTCCTCATCAGGATTACGGCTCCTGCAGCAGGTGCGGGATGAAGCGCATCGTTTTGCGATAACGTTCCACCGCTCCCTTCGTGCCAAACGGACCCTACAAACTGAGATCGACCTAATTGAAGGTGTTGGCAAGAAACGGGCGAAGGAAT
>JAPUKJ010000300.1 GCA_027295705.1 Ignavibacteria bacterium
CCTGTCTTTTTCTACGCCCCACTCTTTTTGAGGAGTCCAAACTTTTCTCCATTCACCGTTGAAATGAGCCAGGATTTGCCAAGACTCTGGCACACGGCAATCACCGAAGCTAGTGTCGTCAGCCCAGTAAACCTGAACTTCTGAAACCTCCTCAGTTTGCTTGAAGTCATATTGCACCCACACAGTGTCCATCCGTGGCGACCAGAGGAAGTACCCATGTGATTTATCGCCTGAGTTTTTAGGATCCTTCTCATCGTTAAGAGCATTTACACCAACTCCTTCTGAACTACTCGCCCGACTTATAGTAGCAATCGAGGGACCAAACAAGGGCTTTGCCTTCGACGGATCATTCGCAATCCAAACAGTCATCTCACCCCTTCCGCGATGCGCCCAGGCATAGTAGGGAATCGCAACGAAGTCTTGTTCCTCCTTCAGTAGAGAATCACCTGAGTATTTGACGCCAAGTGCCTTTCCAGTGATAACCTCAACACCATTGAGCAAATCCTGGCGGTTTTCGGCACGAAGCACCACATTATCGGGCAAGACCAAGTTAAGCACATGCCCGTCTTTATTGTCAGGCCATTCTGCACAATAGACGATTGGGCCACGCTGTATCGCCACTTTTCCCACATTCTCCTCCGCTTTGTCGTTTGCTCGAGCGCGACGGATCGGCATTGGGAGACTCAATTCGATCGTGTCGCCTTTGTCCCATTTACGATGGATTCGCGCAAATCCCTTCTCAAGACTCAGAACAATTCGCTCACTATTAAGCTTGAGAGTAACTTCTTCATCACTCTTGTTCATGTACCGATACAGGTCGCTTGGTACAGGTTTATTCCGCGCCCACCCGGGGATGCGAATGTAAACTGCAAATTCCCTCGAATCACCCGGATCAACCATCATCTTTACATCCCCATCCCAAGGATAGCGTGTCTCTTGCTTAATATGCACGATGTTCCCGTCTATTGTTACAGTTGCACTACTCTCAACGAAAAGGTTGACATACAGCATATTATCGCTGTGAGCGTAAACGTATCCCGGTATTGTGGGGACAAAGCGGGTCATGTTAGTCGGACAGCATGCGCATGCAAACCATGGACTTCGCTCGTGCTGCCCACGTGACGCGAGTGGGTTAGGGTAAAAAAACCGATCACCAGTCAAGGAGACGCCCGCAATCAATCCATTATAGAGAGTCCGCTCCATCACATCGAGATACTTGGCGTCACCATGTAGCAAGAAAAGGCGGTGATTCCACATTACGTTCGCAATGGAAGCACAGGTCTCGTTGTACGCACTCATGTTAGGTAAATCATAATTGGCACCCAGGGTTTCGCCCATTCCTTGTGATCCAATACCGCCAGTGATATATAACTTCTTCCCGACAACGTTCTCCCAAATCCGATCGATTGCGTCCACATAACTGAAGTCACCGGAGAGCGCAGCAACATCTGCCATGCCCGAATACATATAAGGAGCCCGGACAGCGTGACCCACTGCTTCATCTTGCTCGAGGATGGGCTTGTGGTCCTGAGCATACTGGCCCCAGAGTTCGCGACCATTGTGGGAATGACCGCGTTCGTCAAGGAAAAACTTAGCCATATCAAGATACTCTTTTTGCCCCGTCTCTCGATAAAGCTTCGCAAGTCCCATCTCGATGACCTGATGGCCAGGAGGACTGCGTGTCTTATCAGGACCGAACACGCTGGTGACCAAGTCGGCATTCTTTAGTGCAATATCCAGCAATGTACGCTTCCCTGTAGCCTGGTAGTGTGCCACGGCCGCTTCGTACAAATGCCCGGCATTGTACAACTCGTGACTCCTTTCCAATTTTGACCAGCGCGATTCACCAGACCAGTTGATTAACTTCGCCGCTTTATTCGTCCTACAAGTGTACAGATAACCATCCTCTTCCTGCGCTCTGCCGATATTAACGATCAGACTGTCCAGATATTTATCTAGCTCTGGATCAGGGTGAAGGCCTAATGAATAGGCTGCGCCTTCAAGCGTCTTGTACGGATCTGTGTCATCAAAGGGATAAATGCCTGATTGTTCACCCTCCTTTAGTCCTCCTGCTATGGCAAAATTATCAATACGCCCAGTTTCTTCGGATTTCTTGAACACAGCGGGAATTGTCACCTTCCTGTTTGTCTCAATTCGAGGTGACCAGAATTCATCCGTGAGATGCACTTCAGTATATCGGACTGGTGTGACCGGATAGTCTTTTGGTGAATCGCTTGCACAATGTATGTTTACCGCCAGGGCCAGCGTCCCTATGAATTTCGATTTTACCGAAATCTTCAAGACACCTAGCTCCTTTCAGATATAGAATTGCTTTTTGATTGTAATTGTGAAGTCCGCTTCGAGAACTCTCAGCACAAGCTCTTATTGTCCTAAACCGTCTATCAGTCCTAAGGCAGAATTGAGAGAAACCAAGAAATCAATAACGACATTTGCTTTGGACAGAGCATCCGGTGAGGGTTTCAACTCATGATTAGGAACTGCAACGACTTTCGCACCAGCGGAATTTCCGGTCAAAATACCGTTTGATGAATCTTCGACCACGATTGTCTCACTTGCCGGAACGCCCAGTCTTCGAGTAATCTCCAGATAGATGTCGGGAGCAGGTTTGCCAGACAGAACCTCATCGCTCGACAGAACTTCCACAAAAAAAGTGGCTCCAATTGGCCCCCGTTAATGCTGCTTCGACCAACTGTCTGGGTGAACCTGAGGCGAGACCGAGCTTGTATTTGTTGCGACAGCCTGGCATGACGCTCACATCGCCTGCTTGGTAGCAGGAGATCATTCGGTTAAGAATCTCGTTCATGACCTCATCAGGAGACAACTCTCCGGGTAGGCGCTCTGACATATAGTTCACCCAGACAGATGTTTTCACTCCCATTGTTCGTTCTTGATCTGATGCGCTCCAAACTAAATCATATCGCTGGAATAATTCAGTCTTCGCCCGAAACCATAGAGGCTCGGAGTCAATTAGTAATCCATCAAGATCAGAAAATAATAGCTCTTGTCATACAAACTTGATCAACCGGAAAGCTAGCTCATCATAGATATGACTGGGTTCTTAGCAATCTACACGGCTAGGTCTTGCTCTCTACTACTTCATAGGAGGCGTAGGCCGACGAAATTGTAACACTCCCTCCTCTTTCATGAGTTTCTCAATATCATCAAGCTCAGAAGGCAAGAAATCAGTAAAATTCTCGACACCATCTTCAGTCAAAACTACTACGTCTTCCATTCGCACATAAAGCTTCTCCTCCGGAACCCATAACATCGGATCGATGGAAAACACATCGCCCTGGCGGAGTGGTCGAACACGGTAATTCCCAACGTCATGTACTGCCATGCCCACTGGATGAGAAAGGTGCCCCCTAAAAGTGAGCGTCCCTTCGGCGGCTTTCCTGTGGATTGATTTCGAAAATTTTGTTGCTTCAAAGACCTCCTTCATTTCGGCTGCCACCTCATCCATAATCTGATCAGCTGTGACACCAGGACGAATTTGCCTCAGGAGCGCCTTCCAGTACTTCAAGATAAATCCTAAAAGGTCTCGCTGCTCTTTGGTAAACTTCCCGTTGACCGGCCACATCCGGGTTACGTCGCTCGTATAGTATTGGTACTCAGGGGCATAGTCCATTAGAACAAGATCACCATCCTTCAATGGGCTTGAATTGTGAAAATAGTGGCCCATCCACGCATTCGTTCCTCCACCTACGATTGCAGTGTATCCTTCTCTTCGTGCATCATTTATTCGATAGATATACTTCGCTGCTGCTTCAAGTTGATATTCCATAACCCCTGGCCTAGTGGAACGCATTGCCTCCATGAGTCCTAAACCGGCGATTTGCGATGCCCGACGAATAAGCTTGATCTCACGAGGACTCTTAGTAATGCGGAGCTCATCCAGAACCGGGGAAAGGTCCCTAATCTCCAACTGGGGAAAACGAGATTTGAGCAATTGTACTAAGTGTCCTTCACGAGTCGGGCGACCATCCCATGGATCTGACGCAATCGCTGCGTTCGCCCCAAGCAGCTCGTCCCGGCTTCCAGCTTTGCCTTCTGCAGGGCTTTTCGGTGTGTATAACACCGGAAAGGGGGGTCTCAATACTGTCCATCGCAGATTTTTGGCCAAGAACTCGGTCCCGTAAACATCATCAATGCCCGTAAGTTCCTTTATCATTTCAGCATCTTCAGCGGAAAGCATCTTGCCTTCACCCCGCTCTTTTCCTTCGTCGCGGTGAGGCACATAGAGTGTGGTGCGACGATTTCTACCGTCAAGAATCAAATAAGCATGGGGTACTTCGACACCACTAAGGTAGTAGAATGTATTGGACTGTCGGAATCGCTCAAAACCCCTGCCCAAAGTTGCTCCTTGAATAAAGGCCAGAGCATTGTCTCCAATCTTGTCAAAGATCTTTGCCCGATGCTCTGCGAATTCCTCTGGAGGAAAGTGCGTCTGGTACAACAGTCTGTCCTGCGCAAGAGTTAACACCGACAGGATATACAAAAGTGCTATCGTCCACCATATTCGATTCGTCATAGTGCTGCCTCCTTAATTAGTATGTTCTCGATCCTAAACGCGTAGACCAAAGCCAAGCAAGAATTACAACTTGCACCATGGCGTCTTCCTTCGTGATTCTCTGGCCCGGTTCCACGCAGTCAACTTTATCGCATGCTAATTCCTTCAGGCTGTGGAGAGACCTTCTGCACAACACCTTCTTCTTTCATAAGATTTTCAATATCATCAAGTTCCGAAGGTAAGAAATCCGTAAAATTTTCCACACCATCTTCTGTAACAACGACCGTGTCTTCGTATCTCAGGTACAGACTCTCCTCTGGAACCCTCATCTGCGGATCAACTGAGAAAACAATGCCCGGCCTGAGCGGATCAGACCGGTACCGACCAACGTCATGTACGGCCATTCCCACCTGATGAGAGAAGACACCACCTCCACTTTCAACCAGCTTACGTGCAGCCCTTTCATATGCTGGCTTTGAAAACTTTGTCCTCTCGAACACCTTTTCCATAGCTTCCTGTGCCTCGTCCATGATCTGGGCCGCTGTGACACCTGGGCGAATCCGCTCCAGTATTGCATTGCGGTACTCCAGAATGAAACCTAACAACTCCCGCTGCCAATTGTTGTATTTCCCATTTGCAGGCCATATCCGACATATGTCGCTAACGTAATACCCATAGTCCGGTGCATAATCCATAAGCACAAGATCACCATCATACAGTTCGCTAGTGTTGCGATAGTAATGCATGTTACCTATGTTCTTTGTCCCCGCCGCTGTAATTGAACGATATGCTTCTAAACGCGCACCGTTAACAAGAAAGACATACCTAGCGGCAGCATCGAGTTGGTATTCAATAACACCTGGCTTCGAGCTGCGCATGGCTTCCATCAGTCCAAGACCGGCAAGTTGAGATGCCCGACGAACGAGCGCGATTTCCCGCGGACTCTTAATGATGCGAAGCTCATCCAAAATTGGAGTGAGGTTTCGAATCTCGACTCGGGGAAGACGAGTCCTGAGTAACCCTATGAAGTGACTTTCTCTTGACAGGCGTCCATCCCAAAAATCGGCCGCGATGCTTGCATTAGCGCTAAGCAACTCACCTCGACTCTGAGCATTTCCCTCTGCTGCACTAAACGGAGTATAAAGGACAGGGGCTGGCCTTCCAAGCAGGCTCCGCATCCAATTACCTGTCATAGAATCAGTACTAATGACTGCATCCACACCCGTAAG
>JAPUKJ010000301.1 GCA_027295705.1 Ignavibacteria bacterium
AGGTGTTGTTCGCGCAGCAACAGCACAGTCAGGAGGGTGTCAAGCTCTGGAAAAGGCTCAAGCATTTTCTTGACGTACAGCGCGTGAACCTGTACATCACGCAATTCACCGAACATTTTCAGACGTTTTCTCAATTCCCGCTGCATCTTAGTCAGGCGAGCGTCTGAATGTATCGTCTTGATGAGGTCGAACGTTGAAATCAGGCGCCTCGTTGCTACTCGCAGATCGTGAACTGCCTTCTCCGAGCATTTCTTCTGGCAACGCTTCAGCTCAGCTAGATGTTTCCTCCAGCGCTGGTCAAGCGAACCCACTATTACCTTGTGGAGTTTGTTACTATCGGCCGGGGGTGTTACGTTTTCCAACGGCTGAATCACATCTTACCCTTTTTTCCTAGAGCCTATTCTCATCATCGCCTCAATCGCCTGATCGATCCTCTTCAAATCCTTGCGGCGCCCTTTCTCAGGTTTCAAAGAGGTGTTCTCCAGAATATCAATTATCCGTTCAAGGGTTGCGCTCTTCAACCCCTTTTTCTTTCCCTCTTCGTCAGCAGTCCCATTGACAAGGTCTGTGATCTCCAAAATGCCATGCTCAAGGTTGGCAAGATACGACCGGCTGATTTCTTTCGTTACGGAGCGTAGCCCCTGTAGCCGCACAAGCACATCCTTCTTGAGAGCCGTCGATTGTTCTGCAGACTTCTTCCTTGGCCGTTTTGCTGAAGCCTTCTGAGCTGAAGACGACTGATCCTTTGATTCTTTGGAGGTTTCAGATTTACGTTCTGCTAGGATCATAAACTACATTATAGCTCCTTCCTGTATCTGTAAAGGTTGCGGCCTAAGAATAAATTCTGTTTTGGCCTTAAGCTCCTGCGAGATCGTGCGGATCGAACGGTTGCCATTGATTGTTTCAAAATCATATAGGGCTTGCATTGCGCGGAATTCTTTCTGGATCATACGCTGATATGAAATGAAACACTCGAACATATCACCCGACCGTTGAATATCCATGCCAGATTCCCAATAATCCAGCATTGCATTTTTCTGGAAATTGCGCTCGGCCAGAATCCTTGGGCTCACAGCCAGGTAGAACACTGCATCCGGCACCAACGCAATGCTGTACACGCTCCTGATCCATTCCGGATCCGCTCCTCGCACAATATCCCGAGCCATTAACGTGTAGATGTACCGGTCAGCCAGGACAATAAACCCCGAACGAAGAGCAGGGATGATTTTATTTTCAAGCTGATCGGCGAAGTCCGTTGCATAAAACAAACTCAGCGTCGTAGGACTCAGAACATTCCCTTGTTTCGCCTCCTCAAGTTCTGGACCGACTAGGGTTGAGCGCTTAAGACCAACATTAAGCGTCGCGTAGCCCAGCCTCTCAAGCCAATCACGCAAGAGAGCAATTTGGCTTGATCGACCAGAGCCGTCCGAGCCTTCCACAACGATCAACTTCCCCTGCAAAAGAGCAGGATTGATGTGCGGCAACCCGTTTCCGTAGAACAGCTTCGATCTATTAGCGACGTCTTTGAGGTCATAGCTTGATTTGTCGGGTATCGTCGTCATGATTTCTATTTATATCTCGGAAGATCTATCCGTTCCTGAAGAAGATTTCGAACTCCCTGTTGTTGAACATCTGGAGGCTTTGTTGCATCGATCTTGATAAAGCTGAACTCGTCTACCATGCGCAGGTATTCCTCATATATGTGTCCCTGAAAAATCTTGAAACTCTCATACAGATCAGACGAAAAACCCAAATCCATTCCCGCCTCGTGATACTTTAAGCGGGGACGGCCATCAAGTATTCTGCTTAGTGCGATATCAAGGGGTACGTTAAAGAAGAAGGTCACATCGGGACTCCGCGCATAGCTATAAAGTTTCCGGATCCATTCACGGTCGCACCCGCGTACGACATCTCGGGCAAAGGCTGTATAAAAGTAGCGATCCGCCAGCACCAGATAACCTGCGTGCAACACCGGAAGAATCTGCCGTTCATACCGGTCCGCAAAATCCGTGCTGTGAATGAGTGAAAATGTAGTTGGAGTCAGCAACTGACGTTTCTTCCCCTTCTTCGTCGCATTTTTCACTATGGCGGATGAGTTCCATTCTGTAAAGAACACCTTATATCCTTCGAGCTCTAGCCAACGTTTGAGAAGATAAATCTGTGTGGACTTACCGGAGCCATCCAATCCTTCGACAGCAATTAACCTTCCCGAAAGTTCTTTGTTTGTTGACGTGAAAGCCATATGGGTAACAACTTTTTGAATGTATTAGGTAAGAACAAAGATTCCTTTAAGTGAGAGTAGCTTCTTTAACTAAGCGCTTGCTTCTTTTACCAGCTTCGGCTTACAATCGTCGCAATTACCCCCCAGCTCCCCTCAGAAGCACAACAATCAAAATCCATTTCCGTCCTGAAAAACTACCGAAGGCCTTTAGCGGAGCGCAGAGGAATTACTGAGAAAGACCTGGTGCTAAATACCGAGGGCTTGATGGGAGACTTTGCTTTTAATATAGTAAGATCAGCTTACTTTTTCAAAACCATACCAGTACCACTAGGGGGGAATTCTGGTCAAAATAAGGGGAATTAATCTGCCTAGCTATTATTGCTTGAAAGGTACATTAAAAGAGGCAATCTGTTCGAACAGCTTGCGTTGTAGGTCCGGTACGAAAGTACCTTCCTTGGGGTACCCAACAGGAATCAGGAGATAGGGGACCTCGTTGGCGGGGCGTTCCAAAATCTTGCGCAAGAAGTTCATCGGGCTTGGTGTATGCGTCAGGGATGCAAGACCCGCGTTGTGTATCGCGGCCAGCAGGAATCCACATGCGATACCTACTGACTCCTCCGCATAGTAATTCTTCTTCTGCAGACCATTCTCGACGCGGTACCGTTCTTTAAACACCACGATCAGATAAGGAGCGACTTCCAGGAACTCCTTATGCCAGTCTGTGCCGAGGGCAGCTAGGTCGTCGAGCCACGCTTGAGGCATGCGATGCTCGTAATTCTCTCGTTCTTCCTTCTCAGCCGCCAGGCGTATTTTTTGTTTCAGAACAGGATCATTCACGATAACGAACTTCCACGGCTGTTTATTCGCACCTGAAGGAGCTGTTCCGGCAGTGTGTATGATCGTCTCGATGAGCTCGCGAGAGATAGGCCTGTCAGAAAACTCACGCACAGTGCGGCGACTGTTACAGAGCTTGTAGTATTCTTTTGCTCGATGCAATTGCTCCTCGGGACTGTACAATGTGAAACGAAGGGGAATGAACTTGTATTGACCCATGGCTCACCTATGCTCAGAGGTTACATCCAACGTGAGTTGGAGCCTCGAATAGCAGCCACCACCTTTGCACCTGTCTTCCTTGTGTCAATGAAAGGTGGGGAGACGATTTGCGGAGAAAAACATATATGCTGTTCAACTCCTATGGAGTTGGGGCTTTATTTCTCATTTTCGCGTTCTATAAACGTTAGACACCTGCGGGGTCGAGGTTCACGTTTCTCCGTCTGCCGCTCCGTCAGGAGCTGCACGTTTGTAGTAGTTGGTTAAGACATTAAGCAAAATCGAACTCCATAGGAGTTCAACCATCTTTTCGGACAGTCTCAACAAAGCGTGAGAATTTGCTCCGAAATTTAGCTACTCATCAAAAGCGCAAAGTGGGCGGCACCATAAAGTGCAGCCTTGTCATTCAAGATCACATACACGGGTATCTGGCTCAGCAGGTCACCAAACCGTCCTTTGTGCGTGAAGGAATCCCGGAAGGTTCCCTTCTGAATTCTTGTTACGATTTTCGGTGCAATCCCTCCACCGATAAATACACCACCTGTAGAGAAAAGTTTCAGCGCAAGATTTCCAGCTTCAGCCCCATAAAGTGATACAAACGTGTCAAGAGTTCTCACACACGCTTCGTCTTTCTCTTGCATACCTGCATTTGATATCACAGCGGCGGGTTCGCCGGCTGTAATCTGTTCTTGCAACCACGTCGGTTCAGGGTAGGTTGCGATAGATCTGAAGTATTGGTAAAGATTGTACAGACCAGGGCCTGAAAGAAGTCGCTCGTAGCTAACGCGTTCATATTTCTTAAGCAAGAAACGAAGAAGATCTATTTCTACCTCATTGCGCGGCGCAAAGTCCGCATGCCCCCCCTCAGAAGGAAGGGTTCTGTAGCGGACACCATCCCAGACCAGACCGGCTTCGCCAAGTCCTGTACCAGCAGCAATGATGGCAATCGTTCCTCGCGAATGTGGAGTGCCTGAAACAATTTGTAGCTTGTCCTTGGCACTCAGGTGTAATGTGCCGTACGCAGTAGCTTCAAGATCATTAAGGAGCCCGACCATGTCCCTCTTCAACAACCCTGCAACATCACGGCTATCGACAACCCAAGGAAGATTCGTGGCCTCACAACGCCCATCCACCACAGGTCCAGCGATACCGAAAGAAGCAGCACTTACATTGCCCGGATGCTCGCGGAGAAACTCCGTGACAATATCCGTCAACGAACCGTATTTCTGGCTCGGGTAACTCTTGACCACAGTAGGCGTGAGCAAATCGCCACGAGCCGCAAAGTACGCGATGTTCGTCTTCGTGCCGCCGATATCCCCAACAAGAATCATAGGTGAGGTAATGTGCGAAGTTGTGAGGCAGCTTCAATGTCTGCAAACCAATGCATATGACCAGAGGTTGGATTGATCAACTGCGCTGGGTAGAGGTGGTTCTCCTCTTCCAGAACCTTTTGGAAAATGCTCGCTTTACTTCTTCCCGAAACAAGAACTAGTACGTTCACAGCATTATTTATGACTGCAAAGGTCATCGTAATTCGATCTGCAGAAAACTGTTCCACATGCACTTCTAATACCAGTCTCGTTTGTTCCTGAATCGCTGCCGATCCCGGAAAGAGTGAAGCCGTGTGGCCATCCTCACCAATGCCGAGCAGCATGACATCAAACTCTGGAAGTTGGCCTTTCTTTAACTCAAAGAGCTGTTTGATCTCCTGTTCATATGCCATCGCGGCATCCTTCGGCTTTTGCTCTCCTTCAATACGGTGAACATTGCTCTCGCGAATTGACACTTTTGTGAGAAGTGCTTCGTTGACCATTCGGTAATTGCTCTCAAGCATGGACTGTGGGACACAGCGTTCATCACCCCAGAAAAGATGTACTCTATTCCAGTCTACGCGTAACCGAAACTCATCTGAACCAAGGAACTCGTACACAGCCCGTGGTGTGGAGCCTCCCGAGAGAGCAAAAGATGAAACACCGCGAGATGTGATTGCATCGTTGAGGAGTACAGTAATCCTCTCAGCCGCGCCACGAGCCAGATCTGGCGTCGCGCCGTACACATCAAGTCGACCCTTCATGTAACTTTCCCCGTCATCAAAGAAACGCTCATTGCAAGACTCTCTTCATATAGCGCATCCCGGTGTAAAACTTCCAATTCCCGTGCGACCAATTCGCTCTCAGTGTGATCGCTCACCGGCCTTATTAACTCTTCGCCCACACCTGCTCCTATCTTCCTAATCATGCGAATACAACCCGGCCGGTCTGTCAATTCAAACGACAGTTGCAGTCCCAGTGTCGAATTAATTGACAATGACTCGATTCCACCCGGGCCTCCATTTGTCGGAGGCACAGAATAGATATTGATATCAATTGCTTTGTCTCCCAAGCTGAATTTGGCCGTGTACTTGCCTGCGCCATCGTTTTGTAGGGGGTGAACTGCGTTCCATTGAAGTACGCGAGCCAGCCAGCCCATCATGAGAAGCGATTGGCTCAAGCCGGAATGGAGTGGTCTCTGACTTGACGAATATCGGATTGTAACAGCTTCAGTTGCGTTCAGATGTTCTCTCATCTCAATCGGCTGAAAGGCCTGTGCAAGGAGACCTCGCCATGAAGTCAGATGAGTCCAGGCAAGGTCACCGAACACCGTTTGACCACGGTTGTTCACGATAAATTGGTTCCACGCGGAGAGCGAAGCTGAAGCATCCCGTTCTTCCGACGAATCGATCAGCACACGGTCGGAAATACGAACGAGCTGAGGCAGCACGTCATCTTTCTCATCAACCCTCAGCTTCCAAAGAAGTATCGTTGGAACATCTGAAACGAGGAGTGAAGTAATAATACTGGGCACTTTGTAGATGTCGTTACCGTGTGCAGTGAGATTGATCTGTTCGCAACATACTTGTTTTCCGCCCGGTAAGGGCAGCGAGCATCGAGCAGATATCCACGCTTCCAGCGACGGGGTATCCGCATGGCGGTCAGCAACAACGAGAAAGATCCTGCTTGGGTGTTCAGCAGTCACTTCTCCAACGAGGTTGCTGATTATTTCTGCATCAGCCTCGTTTTCAGTGACAGCGATGAGGTTTAATGAGCACGCGCGGACAACGGGCGGCGTTGCTTCATCGATGCTCGGCTCCGACGCCTGCTTCCAGAGTCGAGCTAGTTCCTGTTCGATGACAACAACATCGACTTCTTTGGGTTCATCCAGCAGGATGGAGTGCTGTGGATCACTCATATGATTGTCTAACTACGTTTTATTGGTATTCAGGGCAACGAAAGACAAGGTAGCAAGAGTAGCAAATTCGAACGACACTGTCTACAAATATATGCAACGGTTGTCAAAATTGCATGCTTTGGAAGACCTTTTTACAGGTTTCCCGTCAAATAAATGGTTATTCATACCGATGTATCGGTAGTGCATTCTGGCACATTTCTTTAAGCTCTTCTGGAATAGGGCAAAAGCTTCTACACGTCTACTCTAGATATCGTGGCACCAATTTATGAGCACATTAAGTCTTGAAACATTCCTCACAGGCCCGCAGGATCTGGAAGCAAAGCAGTACTTGATACTCCAAGGTCTTAGAGAACACTACGATGAGTTCTCTCATAATAGGCTGTACCCTTCCCTGTCAGAGCTACTCGAGCTCTTTGTATTGCTCGAAGGCCTCGTGCAAAAGAAGAGTGATATTGAGGGTCATTTGCCCCAACGGCTGAAAGAAATTGATCTTGAGAACATGAAACTCATCTACGAGCCTGTACAGGGGAACAATGAGGACCTCGAAAAAGCAATCGATCTAATTAACTGGGCTTTGCCCAAAATTAAGAAGACACTTGATGAGGGGATGGATATCTACAACTTTGTAGATGATCAGATTGCAATTGAAGAAGTTGGTATCATGCCTATGTACCGCGAGGAGGGATATTGGTTTGTTCCTGAGAGCAAGGCCTCCCAGCTGCATTTGCTGCGCTACGAGGTCTCGCTTTTCACATCCGCAAAAGAACGGTTCCGCAGTCTGAAAACCACACTACTCGAGTCCATCGAACAAGCTACAGTCGCGCGGTCACCGGAGTCAATCAAGCTCGACCTGATTAAGAAGTACAATGACCTGCCTAATCCAGCCACCTATACGTGTGAGACGGACCTGGATTTTCCTTACACCGAAACAATCCTACCGGTCGCAAAGCGCAAGCTGATGGCACATTTGTTTTCGTAGCTGCGTACATTGTGCTCGTAGTTGCGTGTTGAGACTTAAGGCTCATCCGGCAACCCAACCCGACTTAACCTGAATTACCACACCCCGATGGACTGCATTGATAGCCCTGTCTCCGAAAAGTAATCCGAGCAAGGCGGCTGGCCCTATTCAACTTGCATCCCTTGATTTTTTCCCTTATAGTACGGCAACAACGAATGCGTCCATTAACGGGTCGCGATTTATCGCGCCTCATCCTACCACCTTCTAACAATGGAGTCCAGTTATGGCAAAGGTAGCCACCGCAGCAAAGCCAAAAGCGCGACAGGCTTCATCGCTCGAACCGCTTATTGAGAGGCTCAATTCGTTTTCTGCTGATAATTACTGGGACCTCGGCAAGTTTCTTGTTGAAAGAGTAATTCCTACCGCGCTTAAGGAAGGAATCTTCGGTGAGCACGTCTTGAAGCGAATGGCAGACGTCCCAGGGTTTAAGTTCCCTCACCATATGCTCAGGCAATGCCAGATGTTCTATACGTATTATCCTGAGATTCGGAACCGGCCCCTTCCGGAGATGTTCTATTTTGAGCTTGCAACTAAGGTGGATGATACTAAGAAGCGTGACTCGTACGAACGAATGGCGATCAACCACAAGTGGACGATCTCGGACTTGCACAGGAAGATTCGCGAGGATGAATTGTCACGCCGCGAAGATGAAAGAACAAAGTTCGGCTTCGATCTGAAAGAACGGAACCTCTGGTCGTTCGACATACCAGATCCTCGATTCGGTAAGGCTGGGTACAAGGGAAGATTGCCCGGTCAGATCGTTGCAAACGCACTCTTTTACTATTCCAGCCCGGGAGCGGTCGTGGTCGATCCAATGGCGGGCAGCGGTACCACCGGAGATATCATTGAAACGGTCAAGTATCTCAGTGATAGGAAATGCAAAATGTATGACCTGGAGCCGTCAGATGCACGCATCGGAAGGGCAAACATTTTGCAGACGGGCATCCCGGAACAATCAGGAACAGTTGACTACGTTTTCCTCGATCCACCTGCTGATTTTTACCCGCGAGGTGACGCTTCTGATTTCTCCCCTGCTGCTGCAAGAGCAGAGACAATGATGAAATTCAAAACCGTTGCGCGTGAAGGCGCACGGATCCTCAAGCAAGGTGGGCGCATGTCCGTTATCGTTGAGACATCAACCGGGAGCTTTGGCGTGATCGACTTCCCATTCGAGGTCTCCATACTGATGAAAGAACTCGGCCTGACAATCATCGGCAAGGTCTATCTCCCACGTCGCACAGAGATTGCCAAGGTACGAGCCCAGACCGACGGTCTTAGACCAATGAGCTCAGATTGCCGCGAACTGCTCACATTTGAGAAGTCTTAAGTCTACTGGTGGACACTTTGGCAGAGCGAAGGAAATTATCAGAACAAGAAATCGCATCAAACCTCAAAGCTCATAGTGGCTGGTCGGTTGAGAACGGGAAGCTCCACAAGGAATTCAAGTTCAAGAACTTCGTCCAGGCATTCGGGTTTATGAGTAGTGTCGCGCTGATTGCGGAAGGAATGAACCACCACCCCGAATGGTTCAACGTCTATAACAAAGTCACCATCGATCTCACCACGCACGATGTTGGAGGGATCAGCAACTACGACTTCGAATTCGCCTCCAAAATAGATGGGCTAAGGGCTCAATCGTAACAAGTCGCTGATCCTCAAGCGCCGTGCTTCCGTAGTTTGGATTCAGACATACCTCCCAGTAACGGAAGCCCGAGTAGCGAGACTGCAGCCATCAGAACAAATGCGACGGGTATCCAAATCCGCCAACAAGTCTTCCGCCGGCCAGAGAGGCCCAAGACTCACACCCATTCGTTGCGCCCATGAACGCGCTGAACTGTGTTGCAGCAAGTTTCGGTTCGGTCAAATCCATGAAGAGAGCATATGAAGATGCCGTGAAGAATCCCATACAGAGGTAGAACACGGACAACAGCCCAAACAACCACCAGCGTGCTTGCTGTCCGAAGAACCCATCACAAATGAAATCATGCATATCATCACAGACAGTAAGCTAAGGAAAGAGATCTA
>JAPUKJ010000302.1 GCA_027295705.1 Ignavibacteria bacterium
AAGGGGCAATCTCCGGTCATGCTGAGGAGACGCTCCAATGCAGTCCGGTAGAAGTCCACTGTCACCCCTGAGAAGTTGCCCTCAGCGAACGTGATGAAATCGGCTTTGACTTTTGAGAGGGTGACCTCTTGGAGCTTGTCCTTGAGTAGTTCCTCAAGGTTGGAGACTGCTTTGAGTGCATCTGCTTTGAGCGTTGCGCCTGTGGACTTCCAACGCTTCCGACCGTTCTCAAAGTAGCCGATGTAATAGATACCGTTGTTGCGTTTGAAGAGGTAGAACTTTGGTGGGTTGGACATCGCTTGACCCTTTCAGGTAGCATGTCCGTTTACAGTAGGTGAGAAGTTGCTGAAAGCGGGACTGATTTACCGACGACCTCCTCGTTGCGAACGAGGCGCTCTCCCAGCTGAGCTACAGCCCCAGTTTTTTGAGTTCACTCGAGAGCTTCGAACCACGACCCGCGGGAATATACGAATAAGGCCATACACAATCAATGAACACATTACCACTCAGAGAACTCAGGATTATTCTGGTATGAAGGGTTAATGTTCCTTCTGACAATTAAACGTGGTTTGACAATTCAAATCTCACCTTGACAAATGCACTCAGAATCATTATTTTTTATGATAATCGAGCAAAAATGAGATTGCATTGATATATGGCAAGCGAACTTTCAGAACGTGAACGCACTGTTCTCCGATACGTCGTACGTGACTTTATCGAGACTGCAACTCCTATTGGATCCCGTTACATATCTAAGAGGCATGAAGACGATCTTGGACTTAGCTCTGCTTCTATCCGCAACGTGATGTCCGACCTAGAATACCTAGGATACATCAACCATCCACACACTTCTGCGGGACGGGTCCCCACTGACTTGGGCTATCGTTTCTACCTCGATAGCCTTATGGAAATGGAAAAATTATCGGAAAAAGACCAGAAGACAATCCGCGAAAACCTTGATTCCGCTGAGGATACAGATGTCGTTCTGAAAGAATCGTCAAGACTCCTTGGCAAGATTTCGCGCCAGCTGTGCATCGTCACGGCTCCCCACTTCAGCAGCGGTACGTTTGAAAAAATGGAGCTGATAAACATCACAGCCAACCGGATTATGGTAATTATCTCGATCAAATCGGGCTTGGTCAGAACTATTATGATGGAAGTTGCGAGTGAAATTCAGCGGGACAAGCTCGACGACTTGAGTCGCTTTTTGAATGACAGGTTGAGTGGACTGACCTTGCAGCAGATTCGTGACACCTTTTCCGAACGCGTAAGAGATGCGCAGAACGAAGAAACGGGTTTGATCCGGCTCTTCATCGATTCGGTAGACAAACTCTTTGTGGCTGACCGTGGGGAAAAGATTCACATCTCCGGGCAGGAAAGTATCATCGAACAACCGGAGTTTGTAAATCCCGGCGGGTTTCGGAGTATTATTGAGCTTATCAACAACGAGGAAATCATCATTCACGTCCTCGAAAAGAATGAGGGTGCACCTCATAGAATCAATGTGACAATCGGCGAAGAGAATAAAGATGAAAAACTGAGACCATACAGCGTCATCAGCTCTACCTATGATGCCGGGGAGGTTGTCGGTTCAGTTGGCGTTATCGGGCCAAAACGCATGGCCTATTCGAGGATGATCCCTCTCGTTGACTACGTTGCAAGCACGATTTCCGAATTATTTTCCAACAATAGCCGAGGATGATGGCAAAAGATATCTCGCAGAAGGACGAGCAACCACCAGATAAGCCTACCAACGAAGAAGAGAATCAAGCACCACAGTCCGAGCAGCCCGTCTCAGAAGTAGATCAACTCCAGCTCAAGCTCGAGGAACTACAGAAGGCCGCTGATACCTATAAGGATCAGTTTCTACGGAAAGCCGCTGAGCTTGAGAACTTCAAGCGTCGTTCGGAGGCCGATTTTGTTAATCTAATCAAGAATGCAAACGAAGGTTTGTTGACAGCTTTGCTTCCAATCCTTAATGACTTCGTCAGGTCGCTCAAATCAGGCAAGGAGCAAAAAGACCATGATGCATTTTACAGCGGAGTCGAATTGATCTTCAACAAGTTCTCAAAGATCCTCGAGGCTCAGGGGTTAATTCCGTTTGACTCCGTCGGCAAACCTTTCGATGTCGAATATCACGACGCCGTGTTGCTTATACCGCGTGATGGCGTCCCACCTAATACCGTTCTTGAAGAAGTTGAACGAGGATTCAAGTTGTTTGACAAGGTGATTCGACATGCCAAGGTCATTGTTTCAGCTGCTCCTGACAACGAATCAAAAAACGAGGATGCCTCTACTGATCAGGGATCAAGAGAAATTGAGAAGCAGTGATGCGTAAGCGTGACTACTATGAAGTCCTTGGTGTAGAGCGGAATGCGACGCCAGAGGAAATCAAAAAAGCATATCGAAAACTGGCGTTGCAGTTCCATCCTGACAGGAATGCCGGAAACAAGGAGGCTGAAGAAAAATTCAAGGAGGGGGCTGAAGCATACGAAGTCCTCGCCGAGCCGAACAAGCGTCGTCGCTACGACCAGTTCGGACACGAGGGGATGCGTGGCACAGACTTCCGTCCGTTCACAGACGTTAGTGACATCTTTACTGCCTTCAGCGACATTTTTGGTGGTGGATTCGGTGGGTCTGTCTTTGATGAGATGTTTGGAGGACAAGGTCGCCAGGGACAACGGACTAGTGCAGGTACAGCCGGCTCCGATCTCAAAATCAGACTGAAACTTACACTTGAAGAGATTGCCACAGGTATTGATAAGAAGATAAAGGTGAAGAAATGGATCTCCTGCGAGACTTGCAGAGGATCAGGTGCAAAATCATCTCAGTCAAAGATTACTTGCCCGGTCTGCAAGGGGACCGGCGAGGTGCGGCAGGTTTCTCGCTCTGTTTTTGGCCAGTTCGTTAACATCACTGCGTGCCAGAACTGTGGTGGCGAGGGAAAAGTGATCCGCGAGCCATGCCCGACCTGCCGCGGCGATGGGCGTGTGCAAGGTGAGAGTACGATCAAAGTCAGAGTTCCCGCGGGAGTAAGCGAGGGAAATTACATCCCACTTCGGGGTCAAGGAAATGTGGGGCAGCGGGGAGGGCCGCCAGGTGACCTTATTGTCGTCATTGAGGAAGAACCTCACTCAGTCCTTACTCGTAATAGTGACGATGTTATCCTCGATCTGCTTGTCAGTTTCCCTGAAGCGGCCCTCGGCGGAGAGATCGAAGTGCCTACACTTACCGGGCGGGCGAAGCTGAAGATAGAACCCGGAACGCAATCAGGAAGAATTCTTCGCATGCGGGAAAAAGGCATCCCTCACCTTAACAGCTATGGACGAGGAGACCAATTCGTTCGAGTCAATGTTTGGGTGCCAAAATCGGTTACTGCGCGGGAGAGGGCGCTGATCAAAGAGCTTGCCGAAAGCACAAACATCAATCCCAAGGAAGGTGATAAATCTGCAAACTCAGATAAGAGCTTCTTTGAGCGGATGAAGAAAGCTTTCTCTTAACAATCTGTGGACAATCCTCAACTGTGTGCCCGTTGATACGCCATTTATCCGGGCACTTTCTTCATTCGAACATTAGTCCAAGCAGAGACTCCTCCAGTTACCATCTGTCCATTCGCAGTCTACATGAACATCTTTTCTGTTCTACAACAGTCATTCGGTTTTACCCGCAACGAGATCAAAGTGATCCTGTTTCTCATCACCACGTTCATCGTTGGGCTGGGCATCCGTTTGTATAGGTCAACAGAAGAACCAGAAGTTGTGTCTGAATCACGCTACGACTACTCATTGAAAGATCAGGAGTTCGAGGAGCGCTCACAAAAGCTTGCGAAATTGACGTCTCCGAAGGGAGAAAAGAAAACTACGTCCAAACAAACCCTTGGACCACATAGCGTCAACATCAATACTGCTTCGAAGGATCAACTTACTTTGCTCCCGGGAATTGGCGAAACCTACGCGCAGCGTATCATAATTTATCGTGACAACAACGGGCCATATGCTTCAGTTGATGAACTGGAAAAAGTGAAGGGAATTGGAAAGAATACTCTCGAACGTCTCCGCCCATTCATCAGAGTGAAGTAGATTCAAGCTGCGCACCACCGTTCTACTCACGATCAGGTGTTACACCACATCGCTAGAGATCTTCTGTACCATTATGATTATTTATCCTCCATTTCATCTCCTTGACTAACTCGACCCTTTTTTGCATATTCCGGTGTTCGCCGTTGTTATGTCTCCACGCACATTACCTCATGTTTGAACACATCCCAAGAGTAAGCCAGCATGCCTAAGGAATCAGTGTTGGGACTTAGCTTCAGTGACAAGAGTGTCCAAGCCGTCGAGATCGAACACGACGGTCACTTCAATACACTTCTTGCCGTCGACGAATGGGAGAACTCTCTTCCAGCAAAGGCAGAGGAGAATGGCCGCGGGGTCGATCGATTCGTTGAGTATCTGTCAGCGTTCATCAAAGTGAACCGGGTGAAGGCAAAACGCGTTTCTATCGCTCTCGACACTGCGCAACTCTTCCTTAACACCATCCCCATGGAAGAGGGAATACCTCGCTTGGAGTTGAATGAACATATCAATTGGGAACTGAGTCAGTATTTTCCCGAGTCATCACCAAAAGAATTCATCACGGATATCCATGTCCTGACACAACACCAAACTGACCATTGGAACGAAGTGTTGAGCGTGTCTCTAAGAAGACACGACGCTAACACGGTGCAGCAGGCTGTGACCAAGTTAGGATTAAGCCTTCATGTCGTCGATGTCGACCATTTCAGCGCCGATACAGCGCTGCGCGCTAGTTACCCTGACAGCAGCACGAAATATCTGGCACTTGTTGGCGTGAAAGAGAATCGCCTCGACATCAGTTTAATTCGGCACGGTAACGTGGAATCGTACAACTATAGCGTCGTCGATTCTAACCAAGAGATTGTTGAACAAATCGGAATACTATCAAGGGAGGCTAAAGGAATCTACTCCATTACTGTGTACGGCCCATACCTAGACAACGACCTACTCGTTCAAATCCGACGTGCGTCAAGCCTGCTTGTGGAGGCACTGAATCCTCTCCGTCACGTCAAAGTATCGGACTCGCTTCGGCTAGCCGATCATCTCGCAGTTCCTTCCTACCGATTTGCCTCTGCTGTTGGTGTCGCTCTGCGCCGGGACTAAACCGATGCGGGTGATCACCGGCCGCTACAAAGGAAGAATCATTAAGACCACAAAAGATCTTTCCATACGGCCTGCTACCGATCGGGTGAAGCAGACACTGTTCAACGTGCTCATGAACCGGTTGGAATTACATGGTGCTAAAGGCCTGGACCTCTTTGCGGGCAGTGGAAGCCTGGGTATTGAAGCACTGAGCAGAGGGGCGAAACACGTGACATTTGTTGACGTCAGTGAGAAAGCGATCAACTGTTTAGAACAAAACGTCCGGATCCTGGGTTGCGAATCCCAAGTGGAGATCCTCCAAATGGATGGAATGAATTATCTTTCGAGGTCGACAGCGTCATTCGATATTATCTTCGCCGACCCACCCTACAAATTCCAACAGACAATGGAAATCCCAGAGCTGGTGTTCCGACAAAAACTTTTGAAGCCGCACGGCTACCTGCTCGTTGAACACTCGACTGATTTGCGGTTCGAGAGCACGGCACTGTATCAAGTTGCACTCGAGAAAAAATTCGGCAGGACCATGGTAACATTCTTTCATGGGTTATCATAGGAGCCACTACTTCTGATGTCATTCACCTACACCTGAGCATATATGGAACGACGCGTTGCAATCTATCCAGGGACGTTTGACCCGATCACGTACGGGCACATCGACGTGGTCAATCGCGCAACAAAATTATTCAGCAAAGTGATTATCGTTGTAGCGCGCAACACTTCGAAGAACCCGCTCTTCTCCGCCGATGAACGTCTGGCAATGGTTGAAGAGATCTTCAAGAAAAACAAACGGGTTGACGTGCACTGTTTTGACGGCCTGCTCGTTGCGTACGCGAAGCGAAAGAAGGCAACAGTTATCATTAGAGGACTCCGAGCAGTATCGGATTTTGAGTACGAATTCCAAATGGCCTTGACCAATAGAAAAATGGAACAAAGCGTTGATACTGTATTCTTGGTACCCCACGAACGTTACACGTACCTTAACTCATCAATCGTTCGCGAAGTTGCCCGCTTAGGTGGCGACGTTTCCGATTTCGTTCCTGAAAGCGTTCAGCGTCATCTGACTGCGAAGGTTCAATCAACTTCAAAAAAGAAATTGTAGTTTCATGCTCACACTTTCGAGAAAGGTACAGGAGGTAGAAGAGTCGCAGACTCTTGCACTCACTGCACGAGCGAAACGAATGAAGGACGCTGGACTTGATGTCGTCAGCCTGACTGCTGGCGAACCGGACTTCCCAACCCCGCGACATGTGAAAGAAGCAGCCATAAAAGCAATAGAGGCAGACTTCACACATTACACTGCCAACCAGGGAATCGCCGAACTCATCGGCGCAATTGTCAAGAAATTTTCATCTGAGAACGACTTACATTTCGATCCGAGCCAGATCCTCGTTTCGTCTGGGGCAAAACAATCTATTTTTAATGCGCTCCAGGCTATTTGCAACAAAGGGGACGAGGTCGTAATAATAAGCCCATACTGGGTAAGCTACCCCGAAATGGTGAAGCTGGTGGATGCAGTGCCTGTGATCGCCCAATCAAAGATTGAGGATCGATTCAAGCCGGACCTGCGCAAGCTAAGGCAGGCAATTCATCCAAGAACAAAGGCTATCATACTAAATTCTCCCGG
>JAPUKJ010000303.1 GCA_027295705.1 Ignavibacteria bacterium
AGGGCAAAGGCATTGCTTGACCGTTACGCGGTTATCCAACCGGCAATGCAGGGCGTCTTGGACAAGCTCGACAATGTACCAGTGGATATCGAGCCTTACTTCCCAATTGCCCACTCTCATTAGGAGAAATCAGCGCACGAAGCTCAATATGAAGAAAAACATACTTTAGCCTAGTACACATTATGCAATCATTGAAAAACAAAGTTGTGTGTATCACAGGCGCAAGTAGCGGAATCGGTGCTGCTTGTGCATCTGAATTTGCCAAGCAGGGCTGCGCATTGTTACTTGGTGCACGTCGTATAGACCGGCTTGAAACGCTTGCAGCGGGATTAAGCAGCCAATATGGTGTTCGAGTGCACACAGTAAAGCTAGACGTCACGAATCAAAAAGAAGTCGAACAGATCTTCACATCTCTCCCCCGGGACTGGCAAGCCATTGACATTCTCGTAAACAATGCCGGGCTCACCCGCGGGTTGACAAACTTGTATGAAGGAGCAATCCAGGATTGGGAGGAAATCATCGACACGAATGTGAAAGGTCTGCTCTATGTTACTCGCTCCGTTCTACCCGGTATGGTCAAGCGGAACAGCGGCCATGTGATAAACATTGGCTCTATCGCCGGACATCAAACATACCCCAAAGGGAACGTCTATTGTGCCAGCAAGTTTGCCGTTACAGGACTTACTCGAGGTCTGATAATGGATTTGCTTGGAACCGCTGTCCGCGTCAGCAGCGTAGATCCGGGACTGGTAGAAACGGAATTCAGCGAAGTGCGCTTCCGCGGCGACAAAGACCGGGCTGCGAAAACGTACGCGGGTCTGACACCTCTTCGCCCCGAAGATGTCGGGGAAATAGTTGTATTCTGTGCAACTCGACCTGACCATGTGAATATTGGTGAAGTCATTGTAACGCCAACTGATCAGGCTTCTGTAGAAATGGTGCATCGAAGAGCATAAGATCTAATGACAGACCTAAGGCCAGCTTGAAATCTATTATCCAAGAAAATGAAACTGCTACCGTGTCCAGAATCGGACTTGGAGGACTTCCCTTTGGTGGACACTATGGACCAGTAGAGAGAGGGGAAGTCGTCCGGACAATCCGTGCTGCGATTGAAGAGGGGATTACATTTTTCGATACGTCACCAACTTACGGCGAGGGTCTTGCTGAAAGACTTCTTGCAGAAGCGCTTGGGTCAGATCGTGACAACGTAGTGATTGCAACAAAAGCAGCAGCCAGCAGTGCCATCTTCACCAATCTTCGACAAGCGAACGACCCGGCAACCATCAGACGCCGAGCCGAGGAGAGCCTCAGACGATTGGGTCGCGATCACATCGATCTGTACCAGATATGCGGAACGGATCCACACACGCCGATAGCCAAAACTATGGAGGCAATGGAGGAACTTCGCAGCGCCGGAATAATCCGATTTATTGGATTCTGTACATCCAAAACGGTGATATTGCGAGAGGCATTGAAGCACGGCCGTGTCGATGCGGTACAGCTGTCATACAACGCGCTTGATCGCTCAATCGAGGGCGACGTTCTACCGTTTTGCCGTGCTGCATGCATCAAGATCCATGCATGCGAACCGTTTTGCTGCGGCCTCCTACTCGGATCGCTGCACAAGAATTCATCCTTCGACGAAGCAGATCGCAGAATTGAGGATAAACGGTTTAGAGGAGAGCAATTCAGGCACAGCATTGAGACTGTGAACCGTCTCCGCGCGTTCGCATACCAAGAAGGACTAACCCTTCTTCAACTAGCGCTTGGCTGGGTGTTACAAGACCCCCTAATAAAGATTGCAATTTGCGGTGCAAAGAATCATCATCAGATCCGGGAGACTGTTGCTGCAGGGAATGTAAACTTAACCCCTGAACAGATCATTGAGATAGACCAGATCGTTGGAGAGGAGAAATTCCAAGGAGTCTCAGCGATTGTGTAAATGACGGAAAGCACTGGGAAAACACATCATGTCGGTTGACATTTATCTCTTTAACGATAAAAACATCATTGAGCAGCTAGAGATAGTCCCTTACACTCTTGGCTACTACACGCTGAAATTTTACACAGAGAACGGCAAACCTGTAAACAAAGTAACAGACAAAATTGCAGAGTTCTATCTGTACCCAACCGGCGGAACCTTGCGCGACAGCAACTCAAATATCGTATTCTACAACTCAAGGTTCGACACTTACCGTGGATTTCGACCGCCACATTTGGAAAAGCCGCGAAAGTCCTGACAATTCATGTAGCGCTCGTTCGCATCAACATCCTTAGAGCTTGTCAGACAAAGTGTAGCTGAACACTTCATTACATAACTTGACACAAATACTTTAGATGGAGCCTCTGAAACCCAAATCGAAGCCAAAGGTTGGAGGGGTGATGGAGACCTCTCTGTACGTTAAAGATCTAGACCGATCAGTGCGATTTTTCAAATACATGTTCGGTTTTGAAAGCTTATTCTCTGACGAAAAACTTTGTGCAATGAGCGTTGAAGGTCGACAGATTCTCTTGCTATTCAAGGAAGGCGGCTCCACCAAGCCCGCCGTAAGTTCGGGGGGAACGATACCACACCATGATGGCAGGGGTGATTTGCACCTCGCCTTTTCCATATCCCAATCCGACCTGGAATCTTGGCAACAGTGGCTGCGGGAAAACAACGTTGCAATTGAGAGCAAGGTTACGTGGAAACGGGGAGGCCAAAGCCTGTATTTCAGGGATCCCGATCATCACCTCATTGAACTCTTGACGCCACGAACGTGGACGATCTACTAATTTTACATTTGCGGCTTCGTGTTGTAAGGGGTTAGTCCATGAAATCTTGGTTCTCAAAAAAGGAAACGTGTTGAACCTCTTCGGGCCCGAGGTGTGGCGTATAGCTTTGTACACCGTTCTGGTTGGTTTCGGCTTTTATATTGGTCTGGCAGCGCTCCTCTTTTTCTTCCAATCCAATTTCATTTACTTCCCTAGTCGCCAGCTTATCTCGTTTCCAGACGATGCAGGTCTTCCTTATGAGGAAGTAACTCTTCAGACAGTTGATGGTATGAAACTCTCAGGTTGGTTCGTCCCCGCTCGAGAACCGCGCGGGGTGGTTCTGTTCTGTCACGGCAATGGAGGCAACATCTCGCACCGTCTCGAGTCACTTCGAATATTCTTCCATCTCGGGCTAAGCACCTTGATTTTTGATTACCGCGGATACGGTCATAGTGAAGGCAAGGCGACTGAGCAAGGCACGTATGAAGATGCAGAAGCAGCATGGCGCTATCTCGTTGAGAACCGGCAGGTTCATCCGCGCAACATTATACTGTTCGGAAGATCGCTCGGTGGTGCTGTTGCATCATGGCTTGCATCTAAACACGAACCAAGAGCACTTATCATTGAGTCCACTTTTACTTCCGTCCCCGATTTGGCAGCTGAGTTGTACCCTTACTTCCCGGTAAGACTCTTGTCGCGATTCAACTACAACACCATTGCTTACCTGAGGCAGCTAAAATGTCCGGTCCTCATCATCCACAGTCCGGATGACGATATAGTCCCATATAGTCACGGCGTAAAGCTGTACAAGTCAGCAAAGGAACCAAAGGAATTTCTAGAAATTACCGGCAGCCATAATGACGGATTTCTCATCTCAGGGAGTCGATACGAAAACGGATTGAGTACCTTTCTTACAAAACATCAATGAGATATGAATTCAAAGTCTAGACACTAACCACCCGCGTCTCAGCATCGCACTTCTATAGTTGTATGCATCAACCGAAACTCGAATTTCAAGAAAACGTACCACTTTCCAACTATACCACAATCGGTCTGGGTGGAAAGGCAAAACTATTTACAGCTTGTAGGTCGGTCGAGCAAATTTGCGATTGTCTAACATACGCAAGAAAGAACAGTTTGCCCGTGCAAATACTCGGCGGAGGCAGCAATATCCTGTTCTCTGACAAGGGCTACGACGGCTTGGTTGTAAAGATAGATTTGAAGGGAGTCTCGTTGACTGATGTAGGAGATTTCATAATTGCTCATGCTGCAGCAGGCGAGGACTGGGATGATTTCGTAAAGCTCATTATCGATCAAGCTTGCTCTGGCATTGAATGCCTCTCCGGTATACCCGGACTTATCGGCGCTACGCCGATGCAAAACGTGGGAGCGTATGGTCAGGAAGTAAGTGACACAATAATCTCGCTCAACGCTCTGGACAGCAAA
>JAPUKJ010000304.1 GCA_027295705.1 Ignavibacteria bacterium
ACCAATGCGAGCATTATCCAATATTACTGAACCCATTCCAATGAGACAGCCGTCCTCTAACTATGCTGCCATGGACAATAGCTCGATGGCCGACGGTTACATCCGCGCCGACGCGCACAGGGAGTTTGTTTGTCACGTGAAGGATTGATCCATCCTGTATGTTTGTCCGAGCCCCGATTCGAACAGAATTGATGTCGCCTCGGAGGACTGCATTGTACCAGATGCTAGCATCCCCACCTATGTCCACATTGCCAACAATATAAGCACCGTCAGCCACATAAGCGGACGCATCTATTGTTGGCATTACTCTTTCATATGGCAGCAGGGGCATTGCCTTATTCATACCCCCTGGGTGGTTTCCACCCACGTCGCTTCCACTGCATAAGCTCCAGCGTAACGCTGCCGATTATGACCTTCATCTTGGCCAGTATGGGGACGCGAGCTTCGTCATTGCTGAACCATCCCTCGAAGTCACCAGTCATCCCAAAGATCCCAACGAATTCTGCCCTCCCTTCAAATCCAATCACATCCACGGGATAATCGACAAAATCGGTCTCAACCGTACTCCTTTTCTTCTTAGAATCAATGAACGTATTGGCTTTTTGCTCTCTTACCAACGTCGGGATGTTCATATTTTCATGCGAAAACAACTGATCCCTTGCATAAAAAAAAAGTGAGAGCCCATCCTGGTACAACGTATTGATTGAAAGCGTATCATTCTCCTTAACAACGGTATCGCGATCTCCCATCTCGAGGAGCACGCGGTTATTCTCATATTCAAAATCATATATAGAAAAGTCCCATACATTATCTTCCCTGCTCTTGCCAACAAAATGCCTGGAGAACATACCTGTATCAATTACACTTTCATAGATTGCGTGAAGGTCAACGAATGGAATACCCGGGTAGGATTGAATCAGCGCTTCGGTGTTGTATGCGAGGTAGGTGGGAGTCTGGACGTTGTCTAGTGTCTTTATTCTAACCTGGCCGAGATCAATAAACGAGTATCTGACGTTGTAAACCAGTTCTTCTCCATTCACGAGAACATCCGATCGGGGAACACGAATAGACTGACCATGGAGCGGCAAAGCCGAGGACAGAACAACACAGTACCAAAAAACGATCAACAACACAGTGCGTAGGACAGATCCATAACGAAAGCAAACACATCGAACAGTATTAGTGCTGAATTCTCTTCTCAAAAGGGCAATTCATTTCTCCACTAACGTAGCTACTTCAGGCTGGACAGATTTCTGGAAATCTCCTCTGCCTCAGGAAAGAGCGTTACCGCCTTCTTGAACTGATGGTCGACCGAAAGCATAACTCTCGAATACCCCTCCCTATCCCATATTCGGCGTGCAACAAACGCTTTTACGTAAGCCTTTATATACTTGAGATCTTTCTCATACATTTCTTTATCAAATTCCACTTCCCTTGCCTGTGCGATCGAAAGAAGATTATCGAGCATCTCCTGTGTCACCTCGAATCCAATGACATACTTTTCGCTGTCAGCATACTTCGCCCTAATAGCGGCTTCCTTTTTTTCCAGATATTTGTCAGCAAACTCGAGGAAGGCCAGCTTGCTTAGCAACTGCACTGTGTACTGGTTAATGCGATCCCCTTTCACAATGTAATCGGGTGTGATACCACCACCTCCATAGACAGTCCTACCCATGGAAAGGGTCAAATGTTCAGGACGACTCGTGTCTTTTTCGGCTTCATGAGTTACATTTTCGCCTTCTTCTTCATCGCGCTGATATGCAGCACGCTGGTAGTCCTGCCTGTCCTTGCCAAAGTCTCTTTGAATCAATCGCCCACTCGGTGTGTAATAACGGGCCGTCGTCAGACGAAACGCCGACCCGTCCTTGAGGTCAAACTGACGCTGGACCAAGCCTTTGCCAAAGGTTGTCTCCCCCACGATGAGTCCGCGATCCCAGTCCTGGATTGCACCAGCGACGATCTCGCTGGCTGATGCGGAGCCGTTATTCACGAGAACAACCAACGAGGCATCGGCAAATCTTCCTGCACCTGTCGAAATGTATTCCTCGTTAAACTCCTTGCGACGCCCTTTCGTATAAACGATCTTTCTCCCTTTGGGCATCAATTCATCTGCCACCTTGAAGGCCTGTTCAAGATATCCACCCGCGTTTGTTCGTAGATCGAGGACCAATCTCTTCATGCCGGCATCCTTCAGCCTTGAGACCGCCTCCACGAATTCGCTATGGGTCTTCGCAGCGAACCGGGTCACTTTGATATAACCTACACGGTCATCGACCATGTACGAAGCATCGACTGTATACAGAGGGATCTTGTCACGTGTGATGACAAAATCCAGCAGGTTCTTCATCCCGGTACGCACTATTGAAACCTTCACTTTGGTCCCCTTCGGCCCGCGGAGCTTTTGCTGCACACCTTGTGATGTAATCCCAACAGCCGACGTATCGTCTATTTTCACGATCTTATCTCCAGCTTCAATGCCCAAAGCTTCACTGGGGCCGCCAACGATTGGGGCAACAACCATCAACGTGTCATTCAGTATCGAATATTCTATGCCTACGCCTTCAAAACTTCCACGGAATTGTTCCTTCACTCTCTCAAGCTGCGAAGCCGGAATGTAAACCGAGTGAGGATCAAGCTGGCCGAGCACCCCTTTCACTGCCGCTTCCGTAAGTTTCTGGGTATCTACTTCCTCAACGTAGTATTTCTCGGTTATGCTCAGGACATCTTTGAACTTGTTGATCTGCTCATAAATACTATCGCCCGAGATCACATTGTTCAGCAGTGATCCAGCCACAAGGCTCAGGAGAACCAATGAGATAACCGTAACGAGAGAAAACCTTTTCCTCATTCCTCTGCCTTCCTTGACTTTTTCCATGTACGTCCCCTAATAATCTCTTTATTTACTCAAACATCCGATCGCCGTCGTGACTGTTTAATCTGCTAATCCTCTGACTATTTCAATCTCCCGGCTCAACAAAATTCTTTCTGCAATTAATTTCACTATATCCAAAAAAGCGGTCAAAGTCAAACAACTGCGCCTTAACTCGTTTTTTGGCTGATCGTGATTGTCAATTGTGAGTATACGGTCTCTCAACGGACAGGTTTCCATTCACTCAGAATTGAGCGACGAAAAAAGAACACAGCAAGAAAATTCACAAACCACGATGCAGTCACATACGCATAGCCAAGCTTCCGATAACGGCGTGGCGATTCATATACCACGACATCTTTCAGAAATTTTATCATGCCGACTTTTTTGAGTCTGCGGAACATATCATAGTCTTCCCCTGCTGCGATCTTTAGAGCATACCCTTTCACCTGCTCAAACGCTGCGCGCTTGATGATGTGGCATTCTCCTCGTCCCATTGCCATCCCCACCCTGTTCATCTGGTAAAAAAGCCAGTTGTAAAACCCATGAAACAAACCATCAACCATCCGCCTCTCATGTGGATAGACTCCAACGCTGCACGTAAGTGCAACAACTTCTTTCGGCATAAGCTCTTCTATCGCACGGCGAAAGAATCCATCGACGTCCTCGATCAATGTATCCGCATTAAGAAACACGAGGATACTCCCATTAGATTGATTAGCGCCTATGTTTCGACCCATGGAAATCGTTTGTTTAATGCCTCGCGGATTCTGAATAACTTTATGGGCATATCTTCCAGCGATCTCCAATGTCGTGTCCGTGCTTCCACCATCACTGACCACTATATCGATACCAAAACGCTCAATGACTTCTGGAGAAAACTGCCTCAGCATTCCATCCAGCAGCTTCTCCTCATTGAGCGTGGGTACGATAATACTAAACATTTATTATCGATGTTCGTAGTCTTGTAAGGGTTGTATGCCAACGTCAGATAATCGTGGGGTAGCCTCAAGTGCGCCGCGGCACCGACTTTGAAGGCTCTCAACCGTCCGTAAATATAATAAATTCTTATAACACATACCCTAAAGAGCCCAGCCAAGGGCTTGTGCCAAGGCACAATTTGTTGGTTCACAAGGGAGTCCACTGCGCTGTAGCAGTTGATGTTTGACTATTCATGTATTTCAGAACCTCAAATTTAGTTGAGGCTCGTTGATGAGAGGCTTTCCAAAGTAGGTCTTACGCGGTTCTAACTTCACTAGATCACTGTTCAAATTGTAGAACGTGAATTCTCCACCGAACTTCAGAAGATGTTCGGTGGCTGGCTTGAGAGCTCCATCATATCGGAGTGAATAGCTCTCTTGCGTCGTCCGTTCACCAAGCACGTTGCCCCTCAATGATATATCGTAGAAAGAAGTCATACTCGAACGGATCGTCAACTGGAACATCTTCCTTTGAACCGCTGCCTATGCTTGAATTAAGATAGAACCGGCTGATACTGGCTGTGTAGAAAAACTTTTCGGAAACGGAATGGCTGAGAATACTTGCTATCCTGTAAGACGTTCGACGCTGAGGCGGCAAACCGCCAAGGTTAAAACGCCAGTTGAATTCGTAGTCTCGCCAATCCCGGTATGAGTAGAGCACCTGAGTACCAAGGCGAAGAGTCGGCGAGAACAGGTAATCGATCTTACCGAAGCCACTGATATCTGTTTGAACGGGACTGCGAAAGAATTCCCGGAAGTCTTGCCACCAACGCGTGTCCGTTAACAAACCATTTGCTGAAGCGAGGTACAAGATTTTGTCTTCCTTATATAGGGCCGGAAGCCATAATCTCAAATTCGTTAGTTCGACTGTGCTGCGTACCGCCGAACAGATTAT
>JAPUKJ010000305.1 GCA_027295705.1 Ignavibacteria bacterium
ACTCTCTCAACTGGCTTGGCTTGCAGTCGGACTGGCTTTGTTATGGGCCGGATGCCAGCAAGGACAGGACCCGAACAAGATAGTGATCTGGAACCAGATGCGTGTGGACGAATGGGTGATTCTTGAGGATCAGCTTGAGCATTTATGCGAGCTGCCCGAACTGGGAGTGCTTTGAATTGAATGCTGAAATAAGCATTGGTTTTGTCGGAGATGACTGTAATCGAGTATGTCGAAACATCCAGGAAGGAAGTTTGGGTTTTTCGGATACGTGCACCCGCCTTCGTTTGGAACACATGCTCCCGCCCCTCCTATCGTCACCAACGGGATCATTCGCGTTGATGAACTTGGCTGCGTGCGGGTTGGTTGCTTTGACTTGGTTATGGGTCAGTAGCGGGTAGCCAGGACCTTGCAAGACCTTAAGTCCCAGATACACTGAAGGAGTGGCTAGGGTTAATGGGTCCTTGCCCAATCCACTATCTTGCATAGAAAGTATAACACTTGACAATTGCTGTTTATTACCGTCTATCAAAAGAGTTACGACCGTATCCTTCAACTGAATTTCAAGAACTCTGCCAGGTTCCAAGCCTGTGAAAACGTGCCTGAAAGTCTGGGCTCTTTTTCCCCTGGTCTGGCTACTACATCAAGTAAGTCAGACTGAGTCCCTACGGCTCCTCGTTCGAGAATTTGATAAATTGTGTTTTCTGTAATTCTGGCCGCAAGGTTTTGCCTGCCCAACCGACAAAGCTCGGAAATCAGCGCTCCTTGTAGCTATGTCCATACAATTCCATTATGATAGACCGCGTCTTTTGGGTAGTATGGCATGAACTAGTGAAACGGATGAAAGTTGTCATCATCCTGAGAAAGCGATGCGATTCCGTGCTCGTACGTCAGATTTTCGACGACCGTCCGTACCACCTGTGCTCTGGTAGTATCGTCGAGTAGGCAGGATGTGAAGATCTGATTCGGACGCATCTGGGTGTCCGGTGTCCCATCCTCATTGAGATGATCGTAAATGTATTTCTTGTCCTCGGGTATGAACATCCTTCCAAAGCTGCTCCTGCACACACTCAAAAACTCCTGCCATTTCTCAGCCGAATTCATATCCTGAAGTCGCGTCGCGAACCAAATGCCTGCTTCCAGTTGTCCAATCCACAAGGCTTGGATGTCATTCGCGCGGTTTCCCCTCGGGCTCCAGGGACCATCTGGGCCGACAGCGTCCATCCATGTTTCGGCATCGTCATGTGTGAGAAATCCAAGCGAATCTGAGTGATATCTCAGCGTTCCCTCAATTGACCGCTTGATGGTCAAAAAGAAAGTCTGAAAAGCGTTCACTGAGAGCTTCCACAGCCGTCCACGTATTATCCAAAGTTTGGGTCCCCGCAAGGGAAAGACTTATGAACACAGAGACGAGACTCAGCCATCTAAGCATCGTCAACACAATGCTTATTGGCGTTGACGAGAGTCGCGCTATTAGATCGATCAGATAACAGCTGACAAAGGTAAATGGAAATGGATACAAACGCTGGTTGTCAAATATATGAATAGCTTTTGGCTAATTCAATTTGCAGTGAGAATTGATTTTAGAGACTCTTGGCTTTATCTTATTGTATGTCATATCAGACTAATCAATTACCGAGAATGATGGGCAGAAGGATGTATGCTGCACTCATTCCTGAAATGATAAGTCCAAGCATGGTGCCGAGAGCCCATAGGAACATCCTGAGGTCACCATCCTTCTCACCGGAGACATTCAGTGCTTTGCGGAGGCACCACACAGCTGTGATGAGGGACGTTAAGGACAGTAGTCCAAAAAAAATGAAAAGTATAAGGTCAAGCTTTCCCATCAAGAGCTTGTCGCTGTAAAGAAATTGTTACCACTTGATCATACGAAATTGTCATTTCCGAAGCTACCGTACGTAAAGAGGTTTACTCAGAAATTGTGATGGAAGTGCTGAAGCACTAATGACCCCAGAATATCTTCCTGGGGACGGTGGATTGGCACATTCTGTTCACTAGGAATAGGTACCATTGGCGAAGCGTCATCCAAGCTTAGTTCTCCTTTCTCAAGACCACCACCATGGTCTGGCTCTAGCTTTACGGTTGCGCCAAGGGGACAACGCTCTCCTGACGGACGGCTGGACCCATGATAGGAAAGAACAGGCGAAGCATGTCCAGGGATTCTACAACGAGGAACTCCGGTGGCACTTCAAAGCCGAAGAGGATGCCCTTTTCCCACAGATGATAAAACATGTTTCAGCATCCTCATCGCTTATTGAGTCCCTGATATCTCAACACAGACAACTCGAAGTTTTGGTCAGGCGAATCGGTAGCAGCAGTGGGACGCAATTGGAAGAATCACTCGTTTCCATGGGCCAGCTGCTGGAACAACATATCAGGTCAGAAGAACGAGAATTGTTCCCGCTTTTCGAATCCACCATGCCCTCCGATGTTGCTGAGCAGATCGGATCAAAGGTAAAGGGTATTCACGCGAAGCAGACGCTTCAAGAGCGCGCTAGGGAGAACTGATCAACTGATTGCAAGAAGTTTTGTTTGGATATCAATGTGCACCCAACGGCACACTGACCTGACAGAGGGGATCGTTCCATTTTTGTTCCAATTGGGAGATTACTTACATGGTGGATGCTCAGTCTAACGGCGTGCTCATCGCTGAGGACGAGGATGAGGTGCGAAATTTGCTTGCCCTTGTCCTAGAGCTTGAGCAATTCACTGTTTATAAGGCTTCCGACGGCCAAGAGGCACTTGACCTTATTACCGCACTTGACGATAAGATTGACTTGTTGATCACCGACCTTGGTCTGCCAAAACTTGGTGGTCTTGAACTCATCGAGAAAGTTCGAGCTTTGAAACCCTCGATCAAGATTATTGGCGCCAGCGGCTTTGGTCACGCCAATGTGCGTGAAGAAGTGTTGAAAGCAGGTGCGGATGAATTCAGGCCAAAACCGTATGTGACGGAAGAACTGATTCAAACAATAAAAAAACTGCTTAATCAAACGTAGATGGAAACAATGGATCGAACGATGGGAGCTCTGATATGAAGACGATAACGGAATACCTATGGTTCAACACGAAGACGCATCGAGAGTATATTAACATCACTCGCCAAGTAGAAGATATTGTCAAGAAGAGCGGCGTACAGGAAGGAATGGTCCTCGTATCTGCAATGCACATTACTGCAGGAGTTTATGTCAATGACGCTGAAGATGGACTGATTCAGGATATTGACGAGTGGCTTGAGCGGCTTGCTCCGTTCAATCCCAATTACCGCCACCACCGTACAGGTGAGACGAATGGCGATGCCCACCTAAAGAATTTGCTCATTCATCATGAAGTCATCATTCCGATTACAAAGGGCGCTTTGGACTTCGGGCCGTGGCAACAAGTTTACTATGCTGAATTTGACGGGCAGCGGAGGAAGCGCGCAGTAGTGAAAGTTATGGGGGAGTGAACTGGATTGACGTTATGGTTATTGACATTGCTCATGAGCTTAAGCAACTTTTTGCAAAGAAACTTTCACACCTTTTCACATTTCATCAAGGGCTAGGATGTTCCGTTCCGTGGGACCGCTATTAATGAGTGCTCTCTGTTGCGGCTTAGGGTTGACCTCGTTTGCGCAGACAAAACTGCCGTCAGACTCGATGCGGATTTTTGCTGATTATTCTAGGTTCCGTGGTGATGAGAATACCGTGTACGTCGAGCTCTGCTATTCATTTCCTCAGCGTGGACTTACTTACGTGACTGATAGTGCAGGCTTGAAGGCAGGAGTATATCTCATGGTCATAGTTCAGCAAAGAGACTCCGTCGTGTACGTAGATCAGTGGATCGTACCACATGTTCTTAAGGATACGACAGCCATCGGAGATGGAGTGAACCTAGTAGGAATTTCTGCGATGGCTCTTGGAGAAGGTGACTACAAGCTGAAGATGATAGCAAGTGATCGAAATAACCTCTCTCGAAAAGACAGCGTGGAGATGCCACTCACTGTACGGATGTTTAGGACCGACAGAATGGAGCTAAGTGACGTTGAGCTTGCTACGAGCATCCGTCGAGGACAAGAAGGGAGTCCGTTTTACAAAAACACTTTGGAGGTCATTCCAAATGTTGAGGGGATTTTCACTCAGGAACAGAGGTGCTTCCTCTATGCTGAAGCATACAACCTGCTGGTTGACGAGAAGGAGAGTATCTATTTCGTAAAGACGGGGGTCTACGATGCAGTTGGGAGAGAGATTATCTCCCGAGAGCGGCCGAGAAGGCGTTTGAGGGAATCCAGCGTGATTGTGGACAACATTTCGGTCAGTCAACTTCCTAGCGGCACGTACACGTTGACAATGGCATTGCTTGACTCAGCCAGGAATGTGGTGAGTTCTTCAGGAAAAAAGTTCTTTGTGTACAATCCAACGCTCGGTATTGATTCAACGCTTCTTTCGCTGGATAGGTCCTTGGCATTGACTGAATACGCTACAAAGGAAGAACCGGAAATGGACCAGGAATTTGCATGGGTAATATATGCAGCAACTGAAGATGAGAGGAATCAATACGAGCAATTGCAGGGAACGGAATCGAAAGGGAAGTTCCTTGCTGAGTTCTGGCGCCGCCGACCAGTGGGATTGAAAGAAGAGTATCTGAAGCGCGTTGCAACTGCGAATAGAGATTTTCGCGTGCTGGGGCGGGACGGGTACAAGACAGATCGAGGCCGCGTGTACACACAGTATGGTCCCCCAGATGATTATGACAGGCATCCAAACGAGACCAACTCGCGTCCCTATGAGATTTGGACGTACCATAGCATTCAGGGGGGTGTGATCTTCGTTTTCGTGGAGCGTCAGTCCGGTGGTGATCATGAGCTGGTGCATTCAACACATCGCAATGAGATCAGCGATCAGAATTGGCAACGCTTCGCGATCACGCGATAGGAAGTAAACACGGTGCGTGCTGCCCAAGATCTCTACGTTACATCCTCAAGGTGGAAAAACTGTGCCTTAATTAAGACGTCCCTATGTGTCGTTTTGGGCCATGGCCCTGGGTAGTTATGCCTGGGGCTTTTCCTTGTGTATTGAATGTTCGCGTGATGTTTCTTAGATTCTTTCGCAACAGACTCCTCGCACGATGAAGGAATCCTTAGAATATCTATTGTTCTTGCTTCTGAATCGGATAGCTCAGCTACTATCGTTTGGGATAGCAGGGAAGATCGGCGCTTTTCTTGGCAATGCTACTTTTCTTTTTACAGGACTTCGGAGGCGGATAACAAAAGGCAATCTTGCGAATGCCTATCCAGACAAAAGCGGGAGGGAAATTCAACGTATCGCCCAAGGCGCGTACAGAAACTGCGGGATTGCTCTCATGGAAATGCTGTGGGCTGGACGACAGTCGGAGGATTCGTTGATGAAAACGATCAAAATAAGAAATGTGGACGTGCTGCATGATGCTCTCGCTCGCAAGATAGGGTTGATCCTCCTTTCTGCCCACTATGGTTCTTGGGAGCTCATCATCAGTGCTTTGAGGCTGCACGTTGGCCGCCCTTTCGTTATTGTTGTGCAGCATCAACGTAACAGGAAGATTGATAAGCTTATCAATTCGTACCGGTGTCGATTTGACAACTCCACAGTGCCTTTAGGTCCTTCGGTTCGTGAACTCATAAAGGCTTTGCAGGAGGGGAAGGTAGTCGCAATGCTCGCGGATCAGAGCGGGCCCAAGGAATCAATTTTCGTTGATTTCTTCGGTCGACCTGCTGCAACACATAGAGGAGCGGCAGCGTTTAGTCTGAAAACCGGTGCACCCATCGTAATGGCGTTCCTAGTAAGGCAGCAAGATGGCAAATACGAGACGTGGTTTGAGGAGGTCGGCCAGCTAGGACTAGATGGATACAATGAGAAGAATATTCTTGAATTAACGCGGCGGCACGTAGAGATGCTTGAAAAGCATATACGTTTGCATCCGGATCACTGGTTGTGGATGCACAAAAGGTGGAAGCACGCTGAGTATTACCAATCTCATAAAGTTGTCGAGGAGGCAGCTTAATGCTCACTCCCCGAAAGATTCTCGTTTTTCATACGGGATTCATTGGAGATATTATTCTTACACTCCCGCTCGTTCAGGTGTTGCGCGATCGTTTTCCGGACGCGCATACTACTTTTGTTGCAATACCTTCAGTTTCAGGCATTCTCGAAAACCATCCTGCTATTAGTGAGGTAATTGTTTATGATAAGAGGGGGAGCAGTGCAGGTCTCGGGGGAATATTGTCGATTGCTGATTGCTTGCGGTCTGAAAAGTTCGACGTGGCTTTGATTCCGCACCGCTCGATTCGTAGCGCAGCAATTGGCTTCCTGGCACGAATACCGAGGCGTGCGGGATTCTCAACAAGTGCGGGCCGGATCCTCTTCACAGACAAGGTGCCGTACGAGAAGGAGAATCATGAAATCACGAGAAATCTCAGCCTGTTGAAACCCCTTGGAATTCAGGCCGGAGACGACGTACTGCCGTCTCTATACCCAGGGAAGGGTGACCGTGACAAAGTGGATGAAATACTGAGAAAGCATGTCTTGTCCGGATCGGCGGTCAAACAAAATGGAATTGTTGCTGTCGCTCCTGGATCCATCTGGAACACAAAGCGCTGGCTGAAAGATCATTTCATAACGCTTGGGAGGCTATTGACAGACAAAGGTTTTTCCATCGTGCTAGTTGGAGGAAAGGAAGATGAGAGACTTTGCCGAGAAATTGAACAATCGATCGGTAATCGATGCGTGCTCAATGCCGCAGGCAGACTAACACTTCTGCAATCAGCAGAACTAATTCGACGATGCAATGTGGCTGTCTCGAACGATAGTGCGCCTATGCATATGGCACAAGCGGTCCGCACACCGGTCGTAGCAATCTTCGGGGCCACCGTGCCGCAGTTCGGCTTCGCTCCACGTGGTGAATACGATGAAGTCGTTGAAACCTCAGGACTTTCTTGCAGACCATGTGCAATTCACGGGGGAGAGAGGTGCCCGATCAGGACATTTGTTTGCATGACTAACATTACTCCTGAGTATGTGTTCGACAAGGTACGGTCAATAATTCCCCGGGTTAGCGTGGAAGCATAGATGAGCGTAACTCTCAAGGTCGATCTTAAATATCCCGAGAAGGCTGTTCTTGCACACGCGGCAGACGTTATTCGCGGCGGAGGGATCATTGTCTACCCTACTGAGACGCTTTATGGGATCGGTGCGGACGCAAGTAACCCTGCAGCAATCCTGAGAGTATTCAAGCTCAAAAAGCGAAGGGACGATAAGCCAGTTCTTGTCATCATAAATTACCGCGCGTCATTGGAACCATTAGTTAGACGAATCAGTGAATCCGCAGATCAATTGATTGAGGAGTTCTGGCCCGGGCCGTTAACGATGGTTTTTGACGCCACTTTCCGCGTTCCTGATGAATTAACCCAGGGTGGAGGGAAAATTGGTGTGAGAATTCCATCAAGCAAGCTATGTCTGCTGCTACTCAAAGAATGTGGCTCCCCAATAACTTCAACAAGTGCGAATGTTTCAGGCGAGCCCCCACTTCGTAGAATCTCAAAAATCGAAAAGGCTCTCGGCTTCGGTGTTGATCTCTATCTCGACGGAGGTGAATTGCCTGTGAGCAAACCCTCCACGGTGGTTGATGTGTCAGGCCCAATTCCCAAAGTCTTGCGTGAAGGTGCAATACCCATCAAACGGATCCAGAAACTGATTCCTAATATTCAACGGTAGGATATCATCGTTCGCCCTGTATGCGAATTCTGCTCATAGCTGTATTTTTGCTTCCTAGGCTTCTCCAGGCTCAACCCAGTGTCGAACTGGAGCAGGCATTTCTGGATCTCTCGAACGACGGTGTGCTGATGAACATCTCTGCTCACCCTGATGATGAAGATGGCTCAGCGCTCGCGTACTACAGGATGAAGTATGGTGTAGAAACACATTCGGTTTTTTTCACACGAGGCGAGGGAGGACAAAATGAGATAGGGCCTGAATTGTATGAAGAGCTAGGTGCTCTTCGCACTGCTGAGACGGGGGCGGCAGCAAAACTTATAGGAAGTGAGGTTCATTTCCTGAACCTAAAGGATTTTGGGTATTCCAAGACGGCTACTGAAACGTTTCAAGAATGGGGTGGCCGAACCGAAGCAATGCGACGTCTCGTGTTCTTTATCCGCAAAATCAAACCTGACATTATTTTTACTAACCATAATACAGTTCGTGGGCACGGACATCATCAAGCTGTGGCGATAACAGCTATTTCCGCGTTCCATACCGCTGCCGATTCCACTTTTTTCCCCGAACAACTGAAGGAACAAGGTAATACACTCTGGCAGCCTAAGAAGTTATTTTTCAGGAATTTTGGCAGGACAGACCGAGCCGCTGACGTAGTGAACAATATCTTAGAGGTGAACAAACTACGACAATTGAGCTACATTGATATTGCCTCGAATGCGCTAAGGATGCACAGAACACAGGGGATGGACAAGGCGGACTTGCGCCGATTTACGCGTGGACTGAGTCTGTACGAGCTTGTTCGCTCGAATAGTCTCTATGATAAGGACACGACAGATTTCTTTTCGGGGATCGATTTTTGGCGGAAGCTGGAGCTATTGCTACTTGCCGATATCAGATCAGATCTCTTAAGTCTTCACGATGGCCTTTCTCAAGCTTCATTGTTGAGAAATGTCTCAATTGTGCTTGCCCGGATTGGAGCGTTGCGTAACAAAGGTAGTCTTTCTCCGCTCGCAGAGAGAATGCTCGCACAGTGGCGCAGGGAACTCGAATACCTTGCACAATTACTGTGTGGAACAAGAATAAATATTAGCCTAGAAGACAGGATTGTTATACCCAACCAACAGACCCAATTCGCGCTTGAGGTTTCGTCACCGGACTGCGAGCTGGTCGTCAGTTCGTACGACTTCGAACTTCCAGATGGCTGGTCCGTTAGTGAACTAGAGAACAGCCAAGCCGACGTGGACGCCCACGATTTCAAAAAAGAGTTTACCATCAATGTGGGAGCGAATCCCCAGCGTACGCTTCCCCGGTCGAGGGCACAGTATGTGCCCATCGAATCCAGCAACAAAGCAAGAGTTCACGTTCACTACGACGTGGATGATCATTCTGTTTCATCTACAAAAGAAGTAAAGGTTGACATTGCTCCTCCGTTACTACTATCCGTGAATCCCAAAGTTGCAAGAATTGACCCGTCCCGTTGGCGAGAAGGGCGAGTGTTCGAGTACACCGTCAGGAACTATTTTCCCCATAAGATTGCGGGGACAATAGCTGTGGAAGTCCCGCCGGGATGGAAGGCGGAATCGTCAAGTTTCATTATTCCTTTCGAAGATAGCTCGGCGGTCGGCAAGATTCTGGTGCGGCCACCGAACGATGTAGAGAAAGGAGATTATGCCCTTCGCTTCAATACCGATTATGCTTCCGACGAAATCAATATCAAGGTGTTCGATGTTGCAGTTGCGGAAGACTTGAATGTGGGAATTATCAAGAGCTACGATAACACGCTGGAAGCGGCAGCAGGTGAGTTGCGTGTCAAATACAAACTGTTAAATGATAGTGACCTCGAGAGTGGCGATCTGTCACAATTCGAAACCATCCTTGTCGACATACGCGCGTATCTCGTGAGAGAGGATCTGCGGAGCAAAAACGTCCGACTTCTGGATTATGTGAAAAGAGGGGGTACCCTTGTCGTAATGTACCAGAAAACCCAGGAGTGGAAATCCGAGTACGCGCCGTTTCCGTTCGAGATTACAAGGAGCAGGGTGACTGTTGAAGAAGCTCCCGTTGAAATCCTCCACCCCGAACATGCACTGCTCAACCATCCGAACAAGATAAGTCGCGAAGACTGGTCAGGGTGGGTGCAGGAACGGGGTGTTTATTTCCCCGGCAATGTTCCCAAGGAGTATATTCAGTTACTCTCCTCCCATGACCCAGACGAGCCTGCACTCACCACAGGTTATCTGGTGGCCGGCTCTGGAAAAGGCTCCTACATCTATACTTCATTCGTTTGGTACCGGCAACTGAAAGAGATGAACCCGGGTGCTCTCAAATGTTTTGCAAATATGATTTCATATCCTGCTTTCAGAAACTAACTACATGAGATGTCTCGGAATATCTTGCCTGATCATCACTCTTTTTGGATGTTCATCAGAAGACAGGTTATCACTAACGGTTTATTCGCCACATGGCAAAGAGATGTTGAGGGCCTTTGAACAGCAATACGAAGCCTCTTATCCAGATGTTGATGTGCAATGGCTTGATATGGGATCTCAAGATGCGTATGACCGCATACGAACGGAACGAGATAATCCACAGGCTGACATCTGGTGGGGTGCGCCATCAACAACGTTTGCAAACGCCGAAGCTGAGGGGTTGCTGGAACAGTTTGTTCCCTCCTGGGATGGCGCGGTTAATCCACAGTTCAAGAGTCCCTTGGGATACTGGTACGGTACCTTCATAACTCCGGAAGTCATCATGTACAATACGAGGGTGCTTAAGGAGGAGGATGTTCCAAAAGATTGGGATGAATTACTTGATCCAAAGTGGAAGGACAAAATTATTATCCGAAATCCTCTTGCTTCAGGAACCATGCGTATCATATTCTCGGCTATAATTCAGCGTGAGATGAAGAAGTCGGGTGACGTGGAAGCAGGCTTTCGATGGTTGAGGAGATTGGACGCGAATACGAAGACCTACACGGCCGACCCAACTCAACTATATCTGAAGATTGCGCGTGAAGAGGGTGTTCTCACTCTCTGGAATCTACCCGATGTGGTTATTCAGGTGCAGAAAAATGGCTATCCCTTTGGATACGTAATTCCTAGAGGCGGAACTCCATTGACCACAGACTGTATCGCAATTGTAAAAGGGACGAAGAAGCTAAATGAGGCCAAGCGGTTCTATGAGTTTGTTACTTCGAAGGAAAGTATGATCCAGCAGGCGAAGGAATTCTACCGAATTCCAGCACGGAATGATATTCCTTCATCAGAACTTCCTTCGTGGATTGCAAAACTGAAACTTGTACCGATGGAAATCGACTGGAAGTCTCTTGCGTCCGAAGAAAAAAACTGGATGAAGCAGTGGAATGAGCAGGTGAGAGGAAGAGGCAAAGAGTAGGTGGGAACAATCATGGACAAAAACCAAGAATGATGATAGTAAACAAGTAACACAGCCAACTTACCAATATCAGATCGCCATAGATTCATAATCTCCTTCAGCACTTTACTATCCTTTGTCGGCACTCAAGCTCCAGAATCTCTCGAAGCGTTTTAAGGACACACTTGCTGTCCGTGATGTAAGCTTGGACATTAAGAGTGGTGAATTTTTCTCCATTCTTGGACCGAGCGGTTGCGGCAAAACGACGCTGCTGAGGACAATTGCGGGCTTTGAATCACCCACAGCGGGCGCAGTACTGCTAAATGGCAAAGACATAACTCATACCTCTCCACAATCGAGAGCGATAGGAATGGTGTTTCAGAACTATGCGCTCTTTCCACACATGACGGTGTATCAGAATGTTGCCTTCGGACTTGAAACAATGAAGGTTCCCAA
>JAPUKJ010000306.1 GCA_027295705.1 Ignavibacteria bacterium
GTACTAATGACTACATCCACACCCGTAAGTTCTTTAACTAACTCAGCATCATTGGCCGAGAGCACTTTTCCTTCTGCTCTTTCTAGTCTCTCGTTGCGTGGCGGCAGAAAGAGAGTGACTTTGCGATTTCGACCGTCGAGAAGCACATAAGAATGCGGAGTTTCTATTCCACAAAGGTAATAAAATTCATTGGTTTGACGGAACGGTATGTAGCCGTTAACCTGAGCAGCTCCTTGTACAATAGCTATGGCATCATCTCCGATCTTGTCAAAGACTCTCTCCCACCGGGCCTTGAATTCCTCCGGAGGAAAATGTGACTGATACAAGCCTGTCCCTTCTGCCTGAAGATTTGCGGGCAGTATGCACAAAATTGGGGTTAGCCACCAGAAACGCGTCCTCATTGCTTTATCTCCTTTTCTTTTTTTGAACAAAATGGTTGTGTGGCTCAACTATTTGGTGCTTCTTCTGAGTTATTGGAATAATCCGGTGAGTCTCAACCGAATAGAAACCCTGTCGGCCTTTAAGATATCTGAATAGTCAAGAACAGCAGTTGCACAAAGCCAAACACGAGATTGTTAGATGGAAGGATTGTTGCTCTGCCCGAACTGCATCTGGTTTTCTAGATTCAAACCCGTTCAAAAGGGCCGTGTTCAGTCCTGGAAATTATCTGATCCTGTAATCTGCTAAGATCATAAACGTAATCACTCTAGCCGGCAACCCTGGCAGTCAAGCCCTTTCCACCGTATCGCCAGTGTAACGTCAGAGATCAAATCTACACCTCATCAGGGCTTCCTCGTCCACGTCAAATCCGAGACCAACCCCCTCTGGCACTTTTATATACCCATCCGTTATCTCTATCTTTGGCCTGAGAATACTATCCTGGAGAAGAGAGACCTCTGTAAATTCGCAAGCAAAAGGAAGATTTTTCATCGATGCGGCAAGGTGCAGTTTAGCCGCAAGAGAAAAGCCAGGTTCGATTTCCGTTCCTACGACGCACCGCAAGCCCGCTGCTTCGGCAGTTGCCTCCACTTTTTTTGCCAACAACAGTCCGCAGGTTTTCGCAATTTTTATGTTAATAATGTCAGCAGCTCCACATCTGGCGAGTTCTAGTACGTCTTCAGGCGTCCAGATGCTCTCATCTGCCATCAACGGAATGTTGATCGATTCACGAATCTTGGTCATCCCATGGAGATCCAAACCATGGACTGGCTGTTCGAGGTATTCCAGATTGCACTCTTCCAGTTCTCTCATAACTCGTATGGATTCATGTGTGTACCAGTGGGCATTCGGATCGAGCCTGAGTTTAACTTTGCTGCCAACCCCCTCCCGAACGGCCTTCACTCTTCTTATGTCTTCGTCAACGTTGTCTGACCCCTTTATCTTGATGACGCTTATCCCCATGTTTAGAAGGTCATTGGCGCTTCTTGCCATTACCTCAGGCGTATCGATGCCAATCTCACAAGCGATTGGAATCCTGTCCCGAAAACACCCATTCAGCAAAACGTAAACAGGCACGTTGAGGATTTTACCCGCAAGATCGAACAACGCAAGATCTACACCCTCCTTTGCGCATGTTATCCTTGCAAGGGTTGAATCGACAATCGACATAATTCGATTTATGTCGAGCGGATTCTGTCCGACAATCCTCGGGGCAATGTACTTCTGAATTGATGAACTTACCGATTCAAGGGTTTCGCCGTAGAACTCAGGTTCCCATGCGCACGCTTCGCCGATACCTACAGTCCCATCATCTGAGAAGATCTTTACCAGAACCGCATTCGATCTATTGAAACTGCTATAAGCATCAGCGAACTGCTTAATAGGAACTCCAAATGGAATAGTTTCAACCTTGGTTATCTTCATTCTCGCATTGGATTTCTTGCCGTTACGGAATCTTGTGAGTGCTCGAGCGTCTATTGCACAGTTAGTACGGGCTTTCCTAATTTTTTCTCATCAACAGTAATACCGAGCCCAGGCTTGGTTGGGACCGCCAAGCGTCCACCCTTCCTCCTTGGTGCATCGTGAGCCACCTGAACATCGATGTAACTGTTGAAGTCAGTCGAGGTGAAGAGAAATTCAGGCCTTGTGCTTCCGACGAGGTGAGAAATCGTCGTCGTCGTGATATCTCCACCCCAACTATCTTCAAGAGTCATGGCTATTCCAAGATTCTCACACAAATTTCGCATCTGCAATGCCTTGGTTAATCCTCCCACCCGAGAAATCTTGATGTTGATCACATCCATCGCGCGGTCTCTATGTGCTCTCAACAGCGGTCCTATTCCCGTCATCACCTCGTCGAGAATGAATGGCAGCCGGGTATGCTCTCGGACTGCAAGGCACTCTTCGTAACTCGGGCATGGTGCTTCCACATAGAAATCCTTATCAGCCAAAGCATTCACAACGCGAATTGCCTGATGAGTAAGCCACCCAGTGTTGGCATCAGCGACAAGAACATCTCCCGGCCCCAAAACCTTGAGGCAGGTTTTGATGCGTTCGATATCATCGTTCGGTTCTCCACCAACCTTCAACTGAAATCGTCGATATCCTTCCGATCTATATTGAGAAACGTCTCCGGCCATTTCTTCCGGGCTCCCATGAGAAATTGCTCTATAAAGTGGGTAGTCGTCCACATATCGCCCACCAAGCAACGTACAAACGGGCAAACCCGCCGCTATCCCAAGTATGTCCCAGCATGCAGTGTCCAAAGGAGCCTTAACATAGTTGTGCCCACCCATAACAGAATCCATCAAGTTGTTAATCGCTCTTATTCGAAGTGGATCCTGCCCAATGAGCACAGAAGCTACCTCTTGAATTCCCGCCGGTACTCCCCTTGCATAGGCATCCATGTATGCCGAACCTAGAGGACAGACTTCCGCAAACCCACAAAGGCCCTGGTCGGTTGAAACCTTGACGATGTTACTCAAGAAAGAAGTGACCGAATGACCTCCTGACCAAGCATACTTGTGATCATGCAAATTGTACGTGATCTGGAAAACATCAATTCTTGTGATCTCCATCCTGCTTCTTGTGAAAGGTGTTTGGCTGAGATGTAACGATCGGTTGGTTGACATCAATTTCCCCACGGACAAAGTGGATCGCGACACACCCACTTACCCCAGTTCCTCTCAGCATTTTGTTGAGATGCCGTTTCTTAGAATTCCACTCCTACGTTATTGTCCAGCGCTTTTTTATAAACTGCATTGGCAACTACAATATCCTGAACTGACATCCCCACAGATTTGAAAAACGTAATCTCGTCAGCTGATTCCCTGCCTTTCTTCTTTCCCAGCACCAACTCGCCTAAATCAGCCTGAACATCATCTTTTGAAATCAAGCCTTTCTCCAGAGGAATAATAAGGTCGCCCCCTTCCTTGAGCGAAAGAGAACGTGCATCGACAAAAATCTTCGATCTAGTTATTGTTTGGTCGTCGACTTCCCTAACATGCGGCTTGAACGAACCTATAGAATTAATGTGAGTTCCATCTCTAAGTAGATTCCCATCAAACACGGGAGTCTCCGATGTCGTAGCCGTGACAATGACTTGAGAGTCAGTTACTAAGTCATCAGGACTCTCAACCGGTTGGAAAACGCAGCCATTACCCTTTACGCTTTGAAACTCAAGAGCAAGTTTATTAGAACTTTCATGATTCACATCATATATCTTAACGCTCTCAATATTCCTTACTTCAAGAATTGCTTCAATTTGAGTTCTTGCCTGAACCCCCGACCCGAAAACTCCTAGTTTCCTGGCATCTTTCACTGCAAGGAGTTCAGTCGCAACTGCTGATACAGCCCCTGTTCTCACGGAAGTTATATAGCCTCCTTCCAACATGGAAATCACCTTTCCTGTATCTGGATCATTCAGCAATACGGTGGCATTGGTGGTGGGGATCTTCGTGGAGATATTCTCAGGAAAGACACTTACGACCTTGACACCGATGCTCCGACTTTTCGTTACGAATCCAGGCATAAACAGAATCGCATCCCTACCATTGTTAAGATCGATCATCGTTCGATCAGGGATTACGACATTGCCCTTCCCGACTTCGCAAAACAGCGTCTTCATCAACTCTATGACTTCTCTCATGCTGATGAGCTTTCTAATATCATCTCTTGTCAGAAGCCTCATCTCTGACTCACAATGCCAAATTTATGACCTATTCTGATAAAGTGTAATTTCATCAACCGGTATGGGGAAGGGGCTTTCTACTTCAGATATTTGTCAAACCACGCAAGCGCTCGCTCATGGTAGTCGAAAGTGTGGCGAGGCTGATTCCGCACTCCGTGTCCTTCATTCGGGTAGATTGCCAAAACTGCATCAACTCCGAGTTTCTTCAACGCCGTAAACATCTCTTCAGCCTGACTCACATGAGTGCAGAAGTCCCAGGCTCCATTGATGAAAAGGGTGGGTGTCCTGCAGTTCTTGACATACTTAAGAGGTGAGGCTGCCCACGCGCGCTCGTAATCTTCAAACGGTATAAATCCCATATCGCTTTCAAACCACAATGAGTTGCAGCCCTGACTCCACGCGCTGATGAGGTTGCTGATGCTGGAAATGGCCACAGATGCTTTGAACCGGTCCGTTTGAGTCACAATCCAGTTCGCCATGTACCCTCCGTAACTGCCACCTGTCACACCAAGTTGATCAGGATCAATAAATTCGTAGGTTCCAAGTACGTAATCGACGCCTGCCATGAGATCCTTGTAGTCGCCTCCTGCCAGGTCGCCCACACACATATCTGAAAACTTCTGCCCGCGACCTGTGCTTCCCCTGGGATTTGTGAACACAACGACGTACCCGTTAGCTGCATACAACTGAAACTGACCGGAAATTCTGTATCCATACTGACCGTGAGGACCACCATGAACTGCAAACACCATCGGATATTTCTTATTCGGCTCAAAGTTATAAGGTCTAAGAATCCAACCCTCGATATCCAGCCCGTCAAAGCTTGGATAAGAAAATCGTTCACTCTTGGTTATCTCTACTTCCTCAGCAAAGGCCGTGTTGAGCTCAGTAAGTTTTCTTTTTCCACCTCCATCCATGTTTGTGCGATAGATTTCAGGAGGTTGTGTATTGTCCGTAAAGACGTAGAAAATTTCTCCGTCCTCCCCAAGGCAGTAACTTGTAACTTGACCAACCTCATCCATGACAGGCCTTGCAGTTCCACCCTCAACAGGAGCTGCGTACAAGCCAATTTTTCCTGAATTCTGGGCAGTAAAATACACAGTGCTACCGTCGGAAGACCACTGAGGTGAAGAACTCCAACGATCGAGGGGAGCAGTGAGATTCACTGGGGAGCCACCACTGACAGACATGACATATACCTTCTTGAGTTCCGCGTCACTCTCTTTGCTCCTGTGGTCTCTTTCTCTTCCAAGGTAAGCGATCCTCGAGCCGTCACGAGACCACACCATTTGATATTCAGGACCAATGGTGTGAGTTAACTGAACCAATTCTTTGCCCTCAGTTGAAAGAAGGCAAATGTCATTATTCGCGTTAAAGTCATCCTTCCCTGTTCTGTTTGATGCACACGCGATCCACTTCCCATCCGGTGACCAGGAGATAGAGTGATAATCATAGTCACCGAAACAAATCTGTTCCGGGTTCCCGCCGTCTGCCGAGATGACCCAAACATATGTCCGTCGCATATCCGAGTAGTAATAGAATGCCTTGTAAAGTAGGCGGTCAACGAACAAAACGTCGTTGCCATTGGGTGGGCCTTCGGGTGTTGGTTTGTTGGCATAGTATCTCGGGCCGGCGGCATTATAGGCAATTCTCTTTCCATCGGGAGACCAAGAGAGCTTGTTCCCCCGACTTCCAAGGTAGGCATTAGAAGTTTCGAAGTTTGTAATTTTCCGTTTCTGTGACCCGTCCCGATTCATAACCCACAATCCCGAGCCACCGTCATCGCTGGAGAAAAATGCGATTCCTTCCCCGTTTGGTGACCATCGCGGGTTCGAATCCCCTCCCTTGGCCTTCGTCAGCGGCTTGGGCTCTCCGCCCTTTGTCGGAAGAATCCAAATGCTGGAATAATAGCGGTTGTCTTCCACATCCCTTTCAGAGACGACAAAAAGCAAAAGCTCATTGTCAGGCGAAACAGAAAGGTCTCGTATGGACTTCATCTTGAATGAATCCTCATTAGTCCAGGCTCTCTTTTTTTCTGCCAAACCTTTAGAGAACGCCAGACAAATAACGAAGCCCGCTAGCCCCAGCAGATTCCAGTAACGATTTTTCGACACCTGCATTTTTTCCTCCTCAAGACTCGAAACTGATTATGCACTTAGCAGCTTCTACTTCAAATACTTATCAAACCATGAAAGCGCCCTTTGATGATAGTCTAACGTGTGACGAGGCTGATACGAAACAACATGTCCCTCATTCGGATAGATAGCCATCGCTGCATCAACACCGCGTTTCTCCAGTGCTGTAAACATCTCTTCAGCTTGGATCACGGTCGTGATAAAATCCCATGCCCCGCTAATAAACAGTGTGGGTGTATTACAATTCCTGACATGCTTGAGGGGGGATACTTCCCATGCTCGTTCGTAATCGTCCATCGGCATGAACCCCATATCGGTCTCGAACCACAAGGGGTTGCAGCCAGTACCCCACATACTGACAAGGTTGCTGATGCTGGAAATAGGAACGGCAGCTTTGAATCGATTCGTGTGGGTAGTGATCCAGTTAGTCATATATCCGCCGTAACTAACACCTGTCACGCCAAGCCGTCCAGAGTCGATGAAATCATACTTTTCAAGAACATAGTCAACACCAGCCATGAGATCTTTGTAGTCACCTCCTCCGAGATCGCCAACGCACATGTCGGAGAATTCCTGTCCCCTGCCTGTGCTCCCTCGAGGATTAGTGAAAACCACGACATATCCGTTGGCCGCGAATAACTGCAAGATACGGGCGTGCAATATGTTGTAACCGTATTGCCAGTGAGGGCCACCGTGCACATCCAGTATCATTGGGTATTTCTTGCCAATCCGGAAATCACGTGGCTTTATGATCCAACCATCGATCAAAAGACCGTCGAAGCTTGGAAAAATGAACC
>JAPUKJ010000307.1 GCA_027295705.1 Ignavibacteria bacterium
GAAGGATGTTCTTGTCGAGAAACCCATTGCCCGCAATTATGCTGAGGCTCAAGAGATCGCAGAGGCAGCAAAAAGTACAAAACGAAAACTGATGGTGGGAAGGAACCACCGCTTCAGACCGATGCAATGATATTGAAGAGCTTCATCAAGGGGAAAGAGTTCAGGAAGATTTTTTACTCTATGATGGGATGGCTGAGAAGACAGAATACAAGCAGCGCTTGGGTGACCAAGAAGGACAAATCTGGCGGCCGCGTTTTCATCGATCTGGGCGTGGTCATCCTGGACATGGCGTTCTGGATGATGGGATTTGCCCATGTTCGCCGCGTGAGTGCAATGCATCTTAGCAATACCACAACACAGGTTGAGGACACATCTCTTGTCTCCATTACCGTGAAGGATGGTCCTTTCTTGGTATCGAAGTCGCCTGGTCAATGTGCGTGGAAGACGACGTCTACTATTGCAACATTTTTGGGACTGAGGGGACTTCAAGCTTGAACCCGTTGCGCATAAACAAAGAGCTACACGGAAACCTCGTTAACCTAGCCCCGACAAAGATTGACCCTCCACAACGTTTGTTCAAACGTTTATACGAAAACGAGCTTAAACATTTCCTCGTTGCGGTAAAAGGCGTTCATCGAGTGATATCCACTGCTGATGAGGCAGTCCAAAGGATGACAATAGTTGACGCCTTCTACAAATCTGTGTGTTCAGGAAGAGAGGTACTACTTTCCTGACGGTAACATGAATTTCTGCACTAGTTAAATAGTTCGTTCTCATGAGCCATATTTATGATACAAATGCCGAAGAACACTGGATGGGTGAATGCCTTCGACTTGCAAAGAAAGGGGAGGGGTTCGTCAGCCCCAATCCACTCGTGGGCGCAGTTCTTGTTAAGCGCAACCGGGTCCTAGCGCGAGGGTACCACAAGCGCTTTGGTGGGCGGCACGCCGAGGCGGAATGCTTGAGGCGAGCTCACGGAGATCTATCGTCTGCAACCCTGTATGTAAATCTTGAGCCATGCTCACACCATGGGAAAACGCCACCATGCACAGATTTCGTTATCGAATCCGGTGTTCGCAAGGTCGTAGCTGCCATGAGAGATCCAAATCCTATCATTGCCGGCAACGGGATTAGAAAGCTCCGACGAGCTGGCCTTGAGGTGGTTGTGGGAACCCTCGAAGATCGGGCTAAACACTTGAACAGGAAGTATATTAAGCACATTACAACTGGATTACCGTATGTTCATCTTAAGATTGCCCAGACTCTCGATGGGAAAATTGCGGCCTCCTATGGTAATTCAGGTTGGATTAGCTCTCCAGATTCCCGCAAGTTGGTTCACCGATGGCGAGCTGAACACGACGCCGTCCTGGTCGGCGCAGCCACAGTTCGAATAGATGACCCTGAACTCACAGTCAGGATGATTAACGGAAGAAATCCAGACGTAGCTATCCTTGATGGTAAGTTCAGCATACCATCAAATGCTCGTGTCCTTCGAAGAACAGGAGACCGACGGGTTTTTGTGTGTATTGGAACGAATGCAGCAAAGGCAAAAAAAGGGAAAGCCAATCTATTGGAATCAAGAGGAGTCCAAATACTTCCATCACAAGACAAGGATGGCATCTTATCGCTGAAAAAAGTCCTGAAAACATTATCGGAATTCAATATTGGATCGATCCTGGTGGAAGGTGGAAGTCAAGTGTTCAGTCAATTCCTTCATGAGGGACTGGTCGATCAGTTGAGCATCTTCCTAGCGCCTACCATTATGGGAAGCGGGGTTTCAGCACTTCCGAGCGCCCTCAAACAATCTGCGACTAACGGAAGTCAGAGCGTAAAACACTTGATATCCCAGAGAGTTGGGCGGGACGTACTGCTCCAAGGCTTCTTCCAGTAATTTCACAACGCATCATGTTTACCGGGATTGTTCAAGAAATCGGAAAGATCATTCAGCTGAAAAGCCATGGCAATGGCGTCGCTTTCACAGTCGAAGCTCCTCAGTCCGTAAAGGAGCTGAGGATCAACGATAGCATTTTAATAAACGGTGTCTGTCTTACAGTGATCGATGAGAACGATCCAACATTTAAGGTCGAGGCTGTTGAGGAAACGCTCCGCAAAACTACATTAGGGGAACTGAAACCCTCCTCTATGGTGAACTTGGAGTTGCCTTTGCGTCTGACTGATAGGCTTGGTGGGCATCTTGTTCAAGGACATGTGGACGGCGTAGGCGTGGTTAAATCCATTGTTCAAAAGACGAACAGTTGGCTGATTACGGTCCAGATCCCGGAAAAGTTTGCACACTACGTGATACCTGTGGGGTCAATTGCAATTGATGGCATAAGCCTGACTGTAGCATCAATGCAGGGTCTCGAAGTAACAGTATCAATCATCCCTCACACAATGGAACAGACCACTCTTCGTCAAGCCAGAGCTGGAACGCGAGTTAATCTGGAGTTTGACTTGATCGGCAAGTATATCGAGCGCCTGCTGCATTCTGACAGAATGGAGGAAGAAGGGGGACGAATTTCACGAGAGAAACTGAAAGAATGGGGATACGAGAGTTGACCGAAGTATATGGAGGTGGTTTAGTTGCTTGATTTGCGCGCACAAATTACGTATGATTAGACGGTACCGATAGCAATTTTCGGAGTATCTGTTCATGTTTGGATTTCTAATACTGGTTCAAGTTATTGTCTGTGTCCTGTTGGTTGTAGTAGTCCTAATGCAGGCAAGCAAAGGGGGAGGCCTGGCTGGCACGTTTGGGGGGGGCTCAGTAGGTATGGCTTTTGGCGTGAGGCGAACTTCTGATTTCCTGACACGCGCAACACAGGTGCTCGCAGGAATATTTATGGTTCTGAGCTTGGTGATAAACATGTTTTTCCTTCCTCGTATCGGAGGCTCTGATGTAGAGAGTGTCCTTCAGAGGGAATCTCCAGTTCCACAGGGACCTGTCACACCGCAGCTACCACCTACACTGCCCCCGGCCACGACGCCTAAACCAGGGAATTAGGGATTTCTCCTTGGCCTGCAGCTTGCACCCATGGCTCAATTGGTAGAGCAACTGACTCTTAATCAGTGGGTTCCAGGTTCGAGTCCTGGTGGGTGCACAGAAGGTTCCAGCCCCGCCGTCGGCGCGGGATTCTCAAAATGACCCAGGGGAGTTACCAGAAAGCACTAACTCGTGTCATTTTGGAAGTTCGAGTCCTGGTGGGTGCACGAAATAATTTAACGCGTTAGCAGTTTTCGTCTGCTTTACACCTTTCCGCTGTAGACGGATTTGTTAACAGTGGAGGTCAGCAATGGCGGCCAACTCGCATCGTTTCTCCCTCTACAAACGCTCCAATGGTATTTACTACGTCAGCTATTACCACAAAGGCCGCAGGAGGTTGAAATCGACCGGGGAACATATCGACAAGTTCAAGACTCGCCACTTACAGCCTGAGCGCTTGCATGATACTGTGAACAAGATTAACGTAACGCTGAATTAAAGGGGGCACGCATTTACCCCTACCCCATGTTTTCCTGACCTTCTTAAAAGGTTAAAGTAGGTAGAGAAAATTTCCCAAGAATTTCTACAAAAACATTTCTGGCTGGAAAGTGAGACAATTCAGTAATCCTATTACGTCAATCGTGCTAGACTACAAACTGATGTTAGGCCACCCAACCGACTGGGTACCATGATACTCAAGTCACATCTCTTTGTCCTCTTACTCGCAGGTCACCTTATGGCGCAAACCTCTAAAAGCGTTGACCCATTAAGCGGTCAAAGCCTAAATCTCATTCTTGTCCACGACAATACTGAGCTTGGCACAGCTACTGGCTTCGTAGTCCAAAAGGCCGACTCATACTTTCTCATCACCAAC
>JAPUKJ010000308.1:5000-13067 GCA_027295705.1 Ignavibacteria bacterium
CCGGCATTAACCGCTTCCATTGTGAAGCAGTTGAGTGACTCGCTCGGGAGTTCGGTTAAGGAAATCGACGAGAACACAACCCATATCCTGTCACAAGGTCAATGGCCGGGGAATACACGCCAGCTCATGGGTGTTTTGGGGAAAGCTATTATGATTTCCCACGAGGATAAACTTGTATTGCCGAGCGATTTTCTGAATGAGCACCAACATCTCGAAGATGCGATTGGTAACATAACGTCCGGAAAGGTTTTCGTTCTCGATCAAACCTTGGACCTCATTGAGAAACTGTTGATACAGCGCGGCCTGAAGCAGTTCATGTATAACCAGTCGAAGACCGCACAAATATTCGGACTTAGTGAAGCCAACTTCCGATACAGGCTTAAGAAGTTTGGACTCCCAAGAATGAGAAAAAAAGTCTAGTAGGTTATTCTTCTAAACTGAAAAAGGTCTTACTCAACTTCTAGTAAGACCTTTCATGAACCTACAAATGAAGAGGATTGGTCGATTAGGGTACGCCCGCCGACTTTTGCTCTTCTTCCATCTTTCCATCCTTGTTCGTCGTAGCCTTGCTGAACTTTAGCTCGCCCGTCTTCTTGTTTACTTTGATACGGATTGTGCTCTTCTCTGGATACTTCCCCTTTAGAACTTCCTCAGCTATTGGATCCTCAAGATACTTTTGAAGTGCCCGGCGGAGCGGTCTTGCGCCGAACGCCGGATCAAATCCTTTTTCTGCCAGGAATTCCCTTACCTGCTTCGTCAATTCAATCGTGATGCCCATGGATTCCATTCGCTTCATCAGGTCACGTATCTGGATCAGCACGATTTCAATCATATGGTGTTTCTCTAACGGATGGAAAATGATCGTGTCATCGACACGATTCAAGAATTCAGGATTGAAGACGCGCTTTAGAGCTTCTTCAATAACGGATTTGATGTTTCCGTATTCGTCTTTACTCGATCCTGTCCCGAAACCGAAGCCTCCTCCTCTCTTGAGGTCTCGACTGCCGACGTTGGAAGTCATGATAAGAATGGTATTTTTGAAATCTACTCGACGGCCAAGGCCGTCGGTAAGAACGCCGTCATCAAGGACTTGCAGCAAGATGTTGAACACATCGGGATGTGCCTTTTCAATCTCATCCAACAGTACGACAGAATAAGGTTTACGTCGCACTTTTTCAGTTAGCTGTCCGCCCTCTTCGTATCCCACATAGCCTGGGGGAGCGCCAACGAGCCTCGACACGCTGAACTTCTCCATGTACTCACTCATGTCTATGCGGATCAACGCTTCTTCTGTGTCGAAAAGGTAACGGGCCAGCGCCTTTGCTAGCTCGGTTTTCCCTACTCCTGTTGGTCCTAGAAATATGAACGAACCTATTGGGCGAGTCGGATCCTTCAAGCCTGCTCTGGTGCGTCGGATTGCCTTGCTCAATTTCTCGACGGCCTCGTCCTGCCCAACTACTTGTTCCTTCAAGATTGAATCCATCTTCAGAAGCTTCTCGGACTCAGCCTGTGCGATCTTGTTTACCGGGATTCCCGTCATCATTGATACGACATCGGCAATGTGGTACTCGGATACTTCATGAACCGTTCCCTGAGCTTTTAGTTCCCATTCACGCTTTGCAATGTCAAGATCACTGATGAGTTTCTTTTCCAGATCGCGTAATCGGGCTGCTTCCTCAAAGTTCTGGTTTTTTACCACCTGATTCTTTGACTGCTTAATTTTTTCAACTTCCCCTTCGAGGTCAAGGATTTCTTTTGGGACATGAATGTTCGCAAGATGAACTCTGGAACCAGATTCATCCAGTGCGTCAATAGCCTTATCCGGTAAGAAGCGATCGGTAATATACCGGTCGCTCAGGCGAACTGCGGCATCGATAGCTTTTCCAGAGTATCGAACTCCGTGGTGCTCTTCATACTTGTATTTTATGTTCTCGAGTATCTTTATGGTCTCGTCGACAGTGGTTGCATCGATCATTATCTTCTGAAACCTTCTATCCAGTGCACCGTCTTTTTCGATGTGTTGACGGTATTCATCGAGTGTAGTTGCCCCAATGCATTGCAATTCCCCGCGTGAGAGTGCGGGTTTAAACATATTGGATGCATCCAAAGAACCAGAAGCTCCACCTGCGCCGACGATTGTATGCAATTCGTCAATGAATAGAATTACGTCTTTTGTCTTTTCCAGCTCATTCATAACTGCTTTCATCCGCTCCTCAAACTGTCCCCGGTATTTCGTGCCAGCTACGAGTGCTGCCAGATCAAGCGTTACGACTCGCTTGTTGTGAAGTACACGGGAGACTTTCTTTTGCACAATGCGCATTGCCAGCCCCTCGGCAATCGCGGTCTTGCCAACACCGGGTTCTCCAATCAACACAGGATTGTTCTTTTTTCTCCGACTGAGGACTTGTGCAACACGCTCGATCTCTTTTTCACGTCCAACTACTGGGTCAAGCTTGTCCTCAGCCGCGAGTTTTGTCAGGTCGGTGCCGAAATTATCGAGTACTGGTGTCTTTGACTTTTCGGGCTTCTTTTCTGTGAGCGATGATTGTGGAGGCGAAGATGGTTTTCCGCTAATGATATTGTCTAGTTCACTTCGGACTACGTCGTAATGGACGTTGAATTGATGGAGAATCTGCGCTGCTATGTTATCATCATCCCGCAGCAGAGAAAGAAGTAAATGCTCTGTCCCGATGACATCCGATTTGTATAGTTTTGCTTCTAGGTATGTAATTTTTAGGACTTTCTCCGCCTGCTTGGTGAGCGGGATATTTCCAATGGTGAGTGTGCCGCCAGATGTCCGTACAGTATCCTCAATACCCTTTTTCAGTTTGTACAAGTCCACGCCAAGGTTGCGCAGAATCTTTATCGCTATTCCCTCACCTTCTCGAATCACTCCAAGCAGAAGATGCTCAGTACCTATGTAATCGTGGCCCAACCTGAGCGCCTCTTCACGACTTAATCGAATAACATCTTGCACTCTGTTCGAGAAGTTACCTTCCATTGTGCAACCTTTTCTGTAATAAGAAATGCGAGGTGACTTAGTATATCATATTAACAATCATGGGGAGACTTTGGTTCGACCCCGATACTAAGAAGAACCTCTTGCTGGCTGAGAAAATATAAATAAAATGGTCAGGTAAGTCAATGGTAAAATCGGGCAAAACGGACTGTGGTAAGGGGAATCACAATTGGTGAAGAGATGAAACGGAACATACAATTGTTCGTGATGAGGCACGTGATGAATGCCAAAAAGGTGGAGCGGACATTGAGTCTTTGCCTCATCCTTTAAGCAACAAGGTTCGTGTTTAGTCAGTGAAGAAATGCAATGGTTCGCGAGTTTGTTGAGCAGAGGGGATCCAGAAGGCACTACTTGCCGTGGATTTTGAGATCTTTATCTTGGATTTTCTCTTTGGCTGTTGATAGTGCTGCTCTGATAACGTTCCGTAGCTCCCTGACATTACCGGGCCATGAGTGATCGAGCAAGGTTCTTAATGCAATTGGGTCGATGCCGGAAATCGAACAGTTGTATTCTTGGTTGGCCTCCTCCACGAAATGCATTGCAAATAAGGGGATGTCGTTTTCCCGCTCGCGTAGCGGAGGCAAGGTCACTTCATATTGATGCAATAGATCATGTAGATGTCGACTAAACTTACCTGTACGACTTAGTTCAGCAAGATTTGTTGTTGTTGACGCGATGAGATGAATATTGCTGGCAACAACCGGCGCACCATGTCCGGCTGTAAACGTTTTGTCTATGAGTGCTAGGATTTTCTCTTGGGCAGGCAGCGCAAGTTTTTCGATTTTGTCTAAGTAGAGTGTTCCCATACTCGCCTCTTTAATCTTCCCTAGCTTGCGGGGCCCTCTCTCATGTGTATTGCCAAAAAGTTCTTCCTCAATGAGGTTCGGCGGGTATGCTGAACAGTCAAACACTACCATAGGTTTTTCTTTACGTTTACCCGAATGGTGCACTGCCCAGGCTGCCAGATCCTTACCAGTCCCGGGTTCACCACGTATTAGAATCGGTTTATCATATGTTGAGAATTTCTGCAATATCTCAACAACGGCGGCCATGGCTTCACTCTCTCTGACAATGCTACTCATGGTGAAGCGCTTGTTGATGTGCTCTTTCAAAGATGCGAGCTCCTTTGTTAGCATTTTATTGTGAAGAGCACTTTCTATCTTAACCAGGATTTCATCATCGCTCAGCGGCTTTTGCAGATAATCGAATGCGCCAAGACGAATTGCCCCAACTGCAGAATCGACAGAGCCGTAGCCAGTAACCATAATAACGATCGCGTCCGGGTCAAAAGAAATTACTTCTTTCAACACCGCAAGACCATCCATATCCGGCAGTTTCAGATCTAGAAGAAGCACAGATGGAAGTTCTTGAATGTATTGCCTCACTCCCTCCTCGCCCGTAACGGAGTACGACACATCGTACCCCTCTATTTCAAGCATCTCCTTCAGAATGCTGCATATCGATTCGTTGTCATCAATGATCATGATCTTGGTCATTGCTTCATAGCCTCAAATTGGCATAAGAGATCAGAAACTTGGGCCTAAGATACATATTCCACTGCATGACCGCAACAATTGCACACGTGTGCAATGTGTGGCTAATGTGCCAGGCCTCATCTGATAGGTAACATATTCTGGACTAACTTTAAAAGGATACTTATCCTTTTTGGGATCGACTCTTTAGAAAAATTGGATTGCCCATAGCGTCAATAGGCTTAGCCATTGGATTTTTTCTAATCTCTCTTCTTCACGACTGGACTGTCTACGCGCTAATACCTTCATCTTCATTGCGAATTGCGGAATTGAGAGAATTGTTGACCGCTCTTGGGTTCCTACTTCTCATGCGTGAGTCCATGAAATCAGCCGAACTCTCCGAGCCGAGAAGGAAGGGAGGCGACGCAGTGTTTTTCGAAGATGTCATTGGAAAGGATATCTTGGTCTTAGAAACACCCCCGAGAGAGCAGACAAAGCTGCAATTGTAATACGGCTATTGAGAAGGTGGATGTGGAGGAGCGCCTAACTAGTCTATGTGATACTGCCAGACTAGTTCACGATATGAAATACATCAGAAGAACATTTTTGCCAGTTTCAAAATTCCCTGCTTCCACGGCACGCGGTGTGACACGCCTTGTTGGTTCTTGAATCTTTGCTCGTTATCCAAATACCACCTGTAGTTTCTGACGAACGCCTGCTTGTTTGAGTACTTGGGTGTGAAGCCGAGAACTCGCTCAGCTTTTTCTATCGAAACGAAGGAGTCCTTCGAAGCTGTCTCATAGATCCATTTGTACAGTGGCGACAGCTTGAGGGCCTCAAGAAATCTTAGGGTCCAGATGACTGGTTTTTCGGGCAAACCGATCACCTTCTTTCCAAATCCTGCTTCGTCTAATACTGCCTGGTAATCTTCCTTCATCGTCGTAAATACCTTAGCACCGACATTGAACGTGTCATTGACAATTTGTTCGTCCAATGTGGCACAAACGTAGACCGCATCACACAGATCCTCTACATCTAGCAGCTGATAGCGATTATTCCCACTCCCGATTACAGGAAATCCTTTGCCATCCTTAGCCCACTCATAAAGCATGGCAAAGACACCTAATCTTTCAGGGCCAATGAACGTCTTTGGTCGTATGATTGGAACACACATTCCCGTTTTTCGATACTTCACGCACTCTTCTTCCGCTTGAATCTTTGCAATTCCGTATGGCCCAACGCCCTTGAGTTCATCGCTTTCGAGAATCGGGTGATGATTTGGAATTCCATAGACGGCTGTTGAAGATACATGAATGAACCGTTTAACCTTGTGGGTATGTGCCGATTCCAATAGAATTCTGGTCCCAATCACATCTGTGGTGTAAATTTCTTCTCTTCGATACAAAGGCAGGGCAGCGGCTGTGTGTACCGCTATATCAACAGCTTGCATCGCTCTATCCACGTCTTGATTGTTGCGAATATCACCTTTCATAATGGTGATAGAGTCCTTTACATCTTCATAATTGAATTCTACAAAATCGAGCGAAACCACTCGGTGTCCTTTATTCAGTAAATACCGTATTAGATTGATGCCGAGGAATCCAGCTCCGCCCGTAACTAAGAAGTTCATCAAAGGAGTCTGCGCTTGTTTCTTCAATGAGGTCCATTTCTGAAACACCGAATCATACAAAAAGGATACTATGAATTCAACGCTCGTGTGTTAATTTACCAAATCGTTCGGGTGACTGATATGATTCCGCAAAAATTGTATCTATGATATTAAAGGCACGGGACACGTAACATCGCTCTAAGGTAGAATCACAGTGTAATTGATAAGTATCTCTTGGAGCGCAGTTGGTTCTCGAACATAGCGGATTGATCGAACTCATGGGAAGATTGCATATTTCATTGTTCTCATGTATAATCAGCTTCAAGTGTCTCAGATTGAGGAACGGATTTGAACTGGGACAGTCTGGCATGAAAGATATAAGTATTTTTATTTTTCTTTCGGTGTGGACCACACAAGTCCAGTCTTAACACCAGGAGCCTCTGGGAGGACTTTATCCGAGTACGTTGACAATTTTCCGTGACGAAGTAGCTGAGGGGATAAGTGCAGGACCGTTCGGTGGCCGTGTCAGCAAACAATGCGGACTCCTCATGGACTTCATACTGTCCGTCCATGTGCCTACAAAATGTGAACTCCATCTGGTCCTTTACTTCCCAACGCCAGCTTGCCGTTCCGGTTTTCTTGGTGCTCCTGTCAATCGAAAGCTGTCGTTCGACTGTTTGATGACGCATCTCTTAGGGCTCGCCTTTCTCAAAAAGCTTACGCAAACGTGGTAGAACAATATGGCTGGGATGCAATTGGGAGAAAACTTGATGGAGTGTATCAAACACTTCTTAACAATGGAAGGGCGAGCCACCATCATAATGCAATCAGTCAAATATGACATGGAGACAAGCCCGAGTCAAAACATGCCGCACCACACATCTGGCAAAGTGAGGAATTCTTTACTCTTGTTGACTGATGCAGTATATTCGGTCGTCGATATCAAATTTGGCAAGATCCGCGTATGAAAAAACTTGGACAACCTGGAAGCATCTCAAAGCTTCGTTACAGCCTGTTTAACAGATGGTCCGGCACACAGGAGACCCGATGAGAAAAAACCTCGATAGATCAAAGTCAACAGAAATCATGAAAGGCCTCGGCCTTATGGTCACCAGTGTTTTGGACTTCTTGTTGGTTATTGAGATTATCATGCGACTGACAGAACCACGAGAAATCATGAGATATTTCTATGCCAAAGACGATCCGGTACTCCATCATAGGTTTGTTCCGAATAGTATCGGGCGATACAAAACCGTTGAGTTCGACATTGATTACACCATCAACTCAATCGGCCTTCGAGACAGGGAATACGCTATCGACAAACCATCAAAGACCTATCGCATTCTCATGCTGGAAGATTCGTTTATTGAGGGTGACGGGGTTTACAGTAACGAAACCTGTGCGAAGCGCCTTGAAGCTATTCTGGACACAATTCGCTCATATTCGATGGGAAGTAATCAACGCAGGAGTAGGCAGTTATTCGCCGTTATTGGAATATTTGTACCTGAAATATCATGGCTTGCAACTACAGCCTGATCTTGTCATCGTGGGTTTTGATCTCTCAGATGTTTATGATGACATTGAATACTCAAAGGTTGCCCGGATCGATGACACGGGCGTTCCAATTGCGGTCACTGCAAACCCTCCCGAGCCAGCGGGCTCTTGGTTCTATCGATCAAAGACTGTTTCAAACATAACACAAGGCTTTATAATTTCGTCAGGATCCGTATTAATCGACAGGTGGACGCTATGAAGCATAAAGGGGAGTCCACCGACATCGAATGTGATAAATACGCAATGCTGCGCGAGAATTATAAGTCGACTAGCGATCGTGATTGGACATTAACATACAAATATGTTTTGCTGATCAGAGATCTATTAAGTGAACGTGGAATTGATTTCTGGTTGACCGTTCATCCGTACGGCTTACAAATACATCCTCAAGAATGGCTTGACGGACGACAATA
>JAPUKJ010000309.1 GCA_027295705.1 Ignavibacteria bacterium
TCCCCATGCCGCAAATTAACGAGTGCCTTTGAATGCCCGGAGTGCAACCACTCCTGATGAGCCGGTTCGGTTGCGTGACATTTATAACATTTTTCTGCGAAAGGATGTTCTTTCTCGGATTCGATAGAGGGGGCTTCGATGTCGGCCTCGTCTGCTTGCAGATTTGTCATTGAAAAAAGTACGACAGCAGTTATGGCTGATGCTATCGATAAAAATAAAAATACGTGTTTCATTATGGTGTTCCTCCTTTTGAGTAGTTTTACCACAAGGCTGATTCAGTTTGTCAAAGAATATCACAGTTCCTTGTTTTGCCAATTTACGCTGCGTTTTATTCTTTTATACTTCGCGTCACTATCGAATTGTAATCAATTTCACGTTTGATGTTTGACGTCTTCTCTCCTTCCTTCTGATATTTTCCCGCTGCCAATGCTTTCAAAATATCCCCTAGCTTTGTGAATGCTTCCGCTGCCTCTGCGAATTTGCCTTCGCCTGTCAGTTGGAAATATTGATTATATCGCTCGTTTGCCAGTTTGGTAAGCTCATCTAACATTGGGATGGCTGGCTCTGCGCCGTTCTCGGTGTCGCCCTCCAATTCTTCAACGCTAATGCCAATACCAAAAATCTCCTCGAGTGCTTTATCAAATGTTTCCGCTGCTACTGCCGGTCGATTGCCGGCAACAACAACAACAGTGGCTAGATTTGGTAGCGGTTGGTCTTTCGACTTTTGGTAGATTGGTTCTACATAGAACAAAGTATCTTCTACGGGAATTACGAGTAGATTTCCTCTGATAACTGTGTTGCTCCTGTTCTGAATATTTGTCGCAAGGGTTGGCGAAAATACTTGCTTCTCGATCAACTTTGTTTCGATGGAGATCTCAACCTCTTCGGGGCCAGTCACATCTGAGGGTAATTCAAACACAAGCAACTGACCATAATTCTCTGAATCACATCGCGCAACAAGCCACGCCTTCATGAGAGTTTCTTGGGTGTGTGGCGTGAAAGGAATGATGTTGACAAACTCCAGATCTTCCTCTCCCGGCAACTTGATGGTTGCATAGTATGGCACCATCGTTTGGCGCGTTGAGTAGTAGATCTCCTTCGGAATTTTCCAGCGATCTTCTTTATCATAAAACTTTTTGGGGTTCTCGACATGATAGTGTGTGTAGATTTCCGATTGAATCCGCGTGAGATAATCAGGATATCGAAGATGATTTTCCAATCCCTGCGGCAGGTTTTTTCGACTCTTAAAGATTGGGAAGGCCTTTTTATAGGCATGGATGATTGGTTCTTTGTCATCTTTGGTTAGATAAAAACCAACTTCGCCGGTGTAAGCATTCACAACGGCAACCGCAGGATTCCGAATGTAATTGAAGCGATCAAACACTGGCTCTGAGTAAAGCAGATTTTCAATAAGCTTAGTATCATCAGTATAACCTCTTGCGTTAGGATACCAACGACTTGTGACATAAGTGTCGATAATCCACCAGAGTTGTCCATCATCCCCAATCACAATGTAAGGATCCGGATCGTATTTGAGAAAAGGAGCAATGTGTGAAAGACGATCGGTCACTGTTTTAGGAAAACTGGGCCCTTTCCGGGTTCCAATTTTTCGCCAATAGAGAAACTTACTTTCCGGCGTGAGGTCTGAGGAAAATAGTACACGCCAATTAAAACGCATCGCAAAACATAGTCGGCGGAACCAACCACCAATTTCGACTCCGCCCGTCCCGTTGTACTGCTGATCTTCTGGATCCACCTCCATATTCGTTGCTGTATTGATGATGGCGTATTTTTTGGTCAACTCACCATAGTAGATCCGTGGCTGCTTCACTTTAAGTTCATCATAGCGACTTTTTACCGGAATTCCTTCGACCCAGAAATTGGGGTCACTGCCATCGAATTCATTTACAGGGACAACGCAAACCCCATATCCATGAGTATGCCTCAACTTTACCTCCCATTTACTCATGAGTTTCCGATCATCCGCTTCCCGGATATTTTGCCCATCCCTTTTCTGAGTATTGGGTATTTTCTGTGTTAAGTTTTCTGGATTAACTTCCCGTGCCGCGATCAGCACTTGTCGATATTTACCATTTATCTTGTATCGATCGACATCGGTATAAGGATGGAACTCGTAATAATCTTTGCCTTCCCGCTTCTTTTCCTGCAATACTTTATAAAGCACATTCCGATCCCATAACTGGATGTTCTGCCTGACATCGCGGTTACGGTTAATTATTTCCAGAGTTGCATCCCCTCTGATTGTATCCAGTTTCTTAATCTGATCTAACTCAAACGCCTGACGGGTGGATGCGATATGAGTTCTGATGAAATCTTCTTCCTTAGATCCTTGGTTTGGAGCGACTGCTGTCACATGAACGAACAACGGATAGACTTGAATCAGAACGAGATAACTCAAGCCCCATACCGCAACTGCTGAATACCAGACCATTCGTTTTCGCCAAAACACATTGATAAGGAGGGCAACGCCAATCAGTGCACAACTGAACATATAGATTTTGTACGTGCGGATCAATATATCATCTACGTAGCCTATCCCATCAATGTATCCGAATCCCCAAGGTGTTCGAGAGGTATATAAAACATTCCAGATGTTAATCTGACTCCGACATAAAGAGATACCGAGCAACATCAGCCATAGAATGGAACCGTGAAAAATTAAGTAATGCTTAACCCGCGCCATCGTTTGCGGATCGCGGCGATAATAGAAATTGTATTGGATGGCGACGATCAATACAGTCGCCCATAGCAACACTTTAAGCCAAAAGCTGACCCAACGATAAACCGGAAAGGAGAACAGGAAGAAGCCGAGTTCTTTCCCGAAAAACATAGGTTCGGCATTCTCAGGAGACTCATAATTGTCATATCGGATGAAGTCGTCCCACAGGAACATCATCGGTACCGCGAGAAGAAAAGCCATAAAAATAATCACGATGAACATGGTATAGTAAAAGTGATTGGTTCTTTGGCGAGTCCATCGCGCAACTTCGCGTGATACCGGACAGAGCCGATCGCCGAGAAAGAGATTCAGCCCCATAAATCCAACCTCTAGAAGTAAAAACTTAAAGTGAAGTGCCCATCGTGTCTTCAGATTTTTCAAGAAGATGTTGTCATAGCCAACGCTTTCAAACCAGAGATGCTCGGTGTAGAGGTAAGCGAGCGCGGGAAAAAATAACACGCCAGTTAATAGGCCACCTACCGCCCAGAGCACGTATGCTTTTACCCTTAGCTTCACGTCTCTTGTTCGCATCCCACGCTGATACATGAAAAAACCAATGACTAGCGTTGTCGCGCTGATGATTATTCCGATGATAATTTGAGCGATAGCGAGGTCTGCTTTTGTCATGAGAATCCGTAGATTAGCAATGGTGAGGAAATTTTTAGCCGATTAGTTTTCTGAGAATCCCAAAAGCTCCCGGAGTCTCCTCACACATTCCCCTGTTTCAAAAAATAGTTCAATTCCGAATTCCTCAAGTTCGTGATAAATGTGAGGATAATCAAAATCCCGACGGTTTCTGGTCAGGAATAGCATCGTCAAATCGATCTCTTGATTTTGTTCTGCAAACCAGAGAATGGATTCATAGATCACGCTGTCATTTTCAGCAAAGGGCGGTTGACGCTCGATGACTCGTAAACGCGCCCGTGCTTGAATTTCCATATCGTATGGAATAATGTCACAAATGAGTTTGATGTCTTCGGTTAGATTCTGCATGATGCTCGGTTCCTGTTTTAATTGATTTATCATTTCCTGCAAGCTGTTGATGAGTTGATTTGCTTCTTCAGCACGATGCCGTGATCGGCGGAGTTCACGCAAGCTGGCGAGTGCAAGCTGGATGTTATCGATACGCCGTTGGATAATTACCTCGGATTGTCCCCTCGACTCAGCAAAGGCAAAGCGCGGAATGCTCATTACAATTCGATCTTGCTGGGCAAGCTCAAACATATACTCAGCACTCACATCTCGCTTGAAGACACAATCAAAGATCCAATTCGTTTCGGCGAATACCATTGGGAGGTTTTGAAATTTCTCGGATGTGCTTTTCATGTTCCTCAATTAAGAATTCTGGAATGTACTTTGCGTTCTCTCGAATGAATTCAATATGTTCGGTGATTTCTTCGCTAGACAATCGGCTAGGGATAATCCCTTTGAGTTTAGAACGGAATTCATCTATTGGCTCCATCTCTTGATTTTTCGATGGCTCTTTCTTTTTTTCAGGAGGACTAATGCTAGAAATCCGATCCTCTAACTTTTTGATGTGTTTCTCCATCTGTTGTAGACGTTGATCGATGGATTTTGAAAAGCCATCAAAGCGTTTATCTATCCCATCCAATACACTACTCAGGTATGTATCACTGGCTGATTCTATCGCTTGTTTAATTAAATTTTGGAGTTCGTTAATTTCGGGGTAAGCGTTCATGGCTATCTCTCCATGGTTTAAAGAGGTACCTATGCGTCGCGCATCCTGCAAAATACGATCTTGCCGCTTAGGCATACTCCTTCAGTTTATACTGCAATGACCGCAAGCTAAT
>JAPUKJ010000031.1 GCA_027295705.1 Ignavibacteria bacterium
AGGAGGCCGGCATGAACTCGCCCCTGCCCGCGTGGGTAATCGAAATAAACCCACAGAACATGTTGAGAACCGTGAACAAACTCGGAACAACGGAACGAGTGATTTTCATAACGATACCAAATTGTGAAAAGCCAATGTGGCGAGCTAAGTCACCACAGCTATGACTGTTTCCCCCGCAATTGTTTTGTCACCAACTTTCACTTTCACAAGCATACTATTTGGGACTATGACATCAACGCGCGAGCCAAATTTAATCATTCCGAACCGAGCTCCCGCAATGGCAGTATCACCGACTTCCACATTTGCCACGATTCGCCTCGCGACAAACCCCGCAATTTGCTTGAACAATACCTTTACCGTGCCATTCTCAACGCCGATGTGAGTTCGCTCGTTTCGGAGCGACGACTTCTCCTCATACGCTACCAGATAGTCTCCGGGAATATGTTTGAAGTATCCAACCCTCCCACTAATGGGATACCGATTCACATGGACATCAAGAGGGGACATGAAAATGCTGACCTGGATAGCATTAGTCTTCAAGTATTCATCCTCATGAATCTGCTTGATGAGAACAACCTTGCCGTCGGCAGGAGAAATGACTAAATTGCCATCAGATGGTGTTACACGGTCGGGATCGCGGAAGAAACTAACCGTGAATGCGAGCCCAAGTATCATGATCCCAATCATTCCAAACTTGAGTATCTTCCACTCGACAAAATACCATGACAGTGCTGAGCCGATCACACAGATCACCCCGACGATTGTTACAACATCATAGCCATATTTACTGATCAAGACTTCTAGCCCTTGTTAAGATGTTCTGTAGAGCCGGTTGCGCACTTCGACGTACGTTTCTATGTCACATACGCCATCGCCTAGGAAGCGCATCTTTTCCCTCCTCGTAGCCTTCTGTATGTCGATGAAATGACAGGTCCGTGGGGATATCTCATCTCCAATCATAATACGATTTTCAGCAACACCAAACTCCAAGTCAATTGAGATCAGCTTCAGCCCCCGTCGCTCAAAGAATGATTTGAGTATGACGTTAGCCTTCGATGCTAGTCGATTTATTGTACTCAGTTGCTCAGGCGTTGCCAAACCCAATGAGTAAACATGAAATTCATTCAACAGAGGCTGACCGAGGTCACTTCTCTTATAATAATGCTCAATAATGGGAAATGATAGCGCGAATCCTTTTTTTACTCCGAAACGCTTGCAGAACGAACCTATTGCAATATTCACAACACGCACTTTTAACGGAATCACATCCAATTGCCTCACCAACATTTCCGATGCTGATATCTTTTCAATAAAGTGAGTCGGAATGCGGAACCCCTCCAGGCAACTAAAAAGATATGAGGAGATTTCGTTTGCAAGAATCGCCCTCGAGTGCTTCGGTGGCTTCTTCAGGCCATTATCAGCAACATCTTTCTTGAATTCCTGGATCAGCATTCCCGGGCGGGGAGATTCGTAGAGGTTCTTTGTGGAGCCAATGATCTTTGGAGTTCTGGCTGCCGAATGCTTGGACGCCACTCTCACCATCATATTTGTGAATGAATAGGAAATGCACTCGTTAGTTAAATTAACAAAAGGACGCCTGAAAGTCAACGCAACTTCGACTCACACATTGAGCTCAAATCGAAACATCGATCTCATAAAGAAGTTAATTATCTGCACATTCTGCTAGTTGAAACAAAACTGTTCCTGACATGGCAACCGCGCATCTCATTTCATAGGTAAGGAGCATCCGTTCCATCTCAGTTAACTATCTTCAGCATTTCGTTGACGCTTAACTGGTTTGAGAGCCGCTTTGTCAAACCTCTTTGCCCAGCCTACCCAGGCCTTCCCGCGCAACGGGAAACAGTCCGGAATTTCTTTTGATCATCCAAAATGATGATGGTAGATCCGTACACTGGTATTCCTCGAAAATCCTCCAAATGCTCTTCCACGGATCAGTGGGACTGATAAAAGGAAGGAGACCTTCATTCACTTTAAACACCTTCAGTCAACTCACACATACGCTCAACACTCGAGGACATGTTATGTCAAGAATATTCCACATCAGCGATGACCACTATTATAAAACAACCACTCCCTGCCCTGAGATGTTGTCAGTAATTGTTCCCGAGGCTGCCAAAACTAGCCAACAAGCCAAAACTACCACGGCCGAATAATGTCTTCAGTAGTTCTTCTGTCTGCCGCCTGCCAGGTGTATTTGAAACGTTACAGAGATGGGTAGGAGAATTCAAGAGCTAATCAGATGTATTGTTCTAGAGATTGCAGATTGAATCGACACAACAAGTTCGGAACGAGAATACAAAAACGTCCCGCCTGCGTGGCCATGCAAACGGGACGTTCTCTAGCTTGTGCCCTGAACAACCGTCACTTTCGGACGTGGAACTCGATGCGTCTGTTCTGAGCACGACCCTCAGGTGTATCATTACGAGCTATAGGATCGCGCATACCTCTACCAACGGTTGTCATTCGTCTTGCTTCGATACCCCTATTCGCCAACCATGACTTCACAGCCTGAGCACGTCGCAATGAGAGCCTATTGTTGAGTTCGACACTGCCAACATTGTCTGTATAGCCTGCTATTTCGACCTCAACACTTGGGTTGGTCACAAAGGCGATAAACACCTTTTCCAACGTTTTTCTTGAAGTCCTTGTCAGAGTAGCACTTCCAGTGGCAAAATTCACTCCCTCGAGAATTACGGTCTTCCCCTTTTCGAGTATTATAGTCTCCTTAACAACATCATCTTTCGGATTCAGCGGATTCGATTTGCGCGAGACCTCCGCGCCATCGTTCATACCCCCCCCATCAGTGTCAAGCTTCAGCGGATCAGTTTTGTGCTTCTTCACTTCTTCGCTATCAGTTAGTCCGTCCCCATCGGTGTCCCCCTTTCTTGGATCAGTTTTGTAAGTCTTCACCTCATCCCAATCCGAAAGACCATCACCATCAGAATCAACCTTTAAAGGATCCGATCCATACTTGAGAATCTCATCACCATCCATAAGTGAATCGCCATCGGTGTCCAGCTTAAGGGGGTCCGTCCTGTACTTCTGAAGTTCCTCGCCATCTCCAAGTCCATCCTCGTCTGTGTCTGTTCTTGCTGGATCCGTTTTATACTTGAACACCTCATCTCCATCTGCAAGACCGTCACCGTCTGTGTCGATCGATAGTGGATTAGTTTTGTAACGCTTTATTTCTTCACCATCCTTTAGCCCGTCTCCCTCGGTGTCGGCAAGTTCCGGATTCGTGCCCAGCCTGCGTTCTTCGCCATTTGTAAGTCCATCGTTGTCGTCATCATCAGCATCACTGCTCCCAAGATATATGTTGACGCCGGCTTTGAAGGTTGCGTAGGTATCCAAGGATTCAAACTCACGATTATCAGTGTTGTCGTCAGTAACCCTAAAGCCAAGATCTACGGTTACCGACACCTTTTTTGAGGCAAATGCTTCAAATCCTACGCCGCCAGGAATAAGAAAAGTGGTCCTGAATTTGTCGTCCGGAATAAAGTTCTTAAGCCCATCTTGCCGTTGATAAAACATCGCACCGGCACCAACGTAAACGAATGGAGAGAAGGATTTCCCTGGAAGCAGGTGAAACCATCCAACAACAGACACTGGTATGGCATGAAGCTTCAGATAATTGTACGGCAGTCCCAAAGTTATCCCAGTCTGCTCAGATTTCAGCTCTTCGTAACCTCCTACTACACCAAGAGAAAACACCCTCGAGAGACCGTAACGAAGAGAAATTGTCCCCCCTGGTCCGATAGTTCTTTCGTTAAGATCGTTGAACCACAAATTCAGACCTCCCTGAGCTCCCAACGACCATCTGCCATAGGTACTTTGAGCAAAGCCAACACTGGATAGACCAATGGAGCACATTACCACAACGACTACCAGACTTTTTCTCATCGGAATTGACTCCTCCTTCTTCTAATCTGCGGAAGACATAGCTTCGCTCCTTAATTCACGACGCTAGAACTCAGCCAGCAATACCAAAAAAGTGAGTGAAGCCGACAGAGTTGCAAGAAACTATAGGATTTGGAAACAAAAGTCAAGTAGTTTCTCAAGGAACCAAGGCTAAGTGCTTATCTGGTGACACCAGCTCACTGGTCACCAATTAACCCCGCTCACGTGGTGTTGGTATGGAACTATACTTAGGAATGCATAACGTGACTCGATCTTTTCTGATCTGAATAACCTTCGTTGGAGCATCCACTGCGCACTTCATCTCGTTGACATTCCCTCCAATATTCGGTAAATTAGAGCCCAATTCGACGGAATGCCCCGTCGTCTAATGGCAAGACAGTAGACTCTGGATCTGCTTATCGAGGTTCGAATCCTTGCGGGGCAGCAAAGGCAAGAGCAAAGAATTGGGATTGAGGCATTGAGAGATTGTATCATTGAATCATTACTTTTCTTCTCAATATTTGAATGCTTCAATGATCAAATCGGTCAATCATCCGGTATCAAGCCAGTTTTGGCCTTATCGTCTAATGGTTTAGGACGCAGCCCTCTCAAGGCTGAAATACGGGTTCGAGCCCCGTTAAGGCTACTTCCTGCACCTTGAAACGCACCAACGGCCCGCTCCAATTCTCTTACAGGCACCAAGTCAGGCAGTCTCCTTATATAGCACCGAACCTTCCTGTTCTTTTTGTCAACCAAGATTCTCTCCACCATCTTCCGAAGAATTGTCTTTTGGTCTGCCCTCGAAATTCTTTCAAAATTCACCTCAAAGTTCAGGAGGAAGTCGCTTACATGCTTGCGGACCTCCTTCTTATCAATTGATGTGACCTTCTGGCTTCCCAACGAGAGGCTTTCTTCCTTCAACCTCTGCTGTTTTGCCTCTAATTGGGCAATCCGCTCTGCTACGCTCTCTAAGTTTAGGCCCTTTTCGGCAAGAAGACATAAGTTTCGAAGCCCTGAATCAATTTCCTTGAGCTCCTGCTCAACCGCTTCGAGTCTTGACAGGTTCGTAAGTGGTTTTCGTTCAATCAGTTGATTTACTGACTCCTCAATCCTACGGTTAATGTTGGAGCCCAAAAGAGCATTTCTGACACTCTTGATAACGAACTCCTCAAGTGGAGATTGCCTTATCGAAAACCAGCTACAGACACTCTTCCCTTTGTTTACATATCCACCATCTACATAGTATCGAATGTCTGTCTTCCTGTGATGATAACCTTGAAAATTAAAAGAGCAATCAACGCACATCACAAGCCCTGTCAGCAGGTAGGGACTATGATAATAATGTTGATTGGGTCGGACACGATGGTGGTCAATTATGGAATTTGCCTTTTCAAAGAGCCCACGAGAGACAATGGAAGGATGGGCATCGGGAAACACAACCCAATCGCTCTTGTCATTCACCTTCTTAGAAAACTCATCAAGACCTCTTTCCTGAGCGACAAACTTACTGAATGACAGACGATTATAGACTCGGTCACCAACGAAGGCTGGATTTTGAATAAGACCATGAACAGTTACTCCACTCCATTTTTGGTCTTTGTTATGCCAGCGCCCCCTTTTCGGGCAAGGAACACCCTCAGCATTTAGCCTATCAGCAACCGCCACATATCCCAGTCCTTGCGCCCTCATCTCAAATATTCGTTTAACGGTTTCGACTTCTAACGGGTCCCCAAGTTCCCACACGACTTTCTCTTGCCTCGGCACTGATCTCTGCCCGTCACGCAATTGTCTCCTCTCTCCAGTGTGGAGGTCAATCGCGACCCTCATGAACCCAAAAGGACCTGTTCCACCCCTCGAATACCGTCCCTGCAGGGGAGAGAGCATACCTCTTCGGATGGCTCTTGAAAGCTTCTTTGAATACTCAGATGCCTCAGCAGACTCTACAACTTCAACCACATAGCTGCCAATATCGTTCTCGTTCTTGGATTGTGAATTAGTAATCCTGACCTTTACTCCAAGTCTCTCAAGGTGCATCTTCCAGTAGGTACTTTCCCTCGGGTTAATTGCCCGCCCCCACCTGCTCTCATCAAACACTAAGACAAACTTGAAGTTCGGTTTGTTCTCCACTATTCGCACGAGTCGTGAGAATGCGGGACGCTTATCGAAATCCGTTCCACTTTTTCCTTCGTCGCAAAACCACTCAGTCACTTTGAACTGATTGGTCTTGGCCCATCGCTCAATCTCCGCCTTCTGTTGAGGAATCGAAGTTGCCGCTTGTTCGTCAGTAGAACACCGAACATAACCGACAGCGATTTTCAAAGTGTCCTCCAAAAATAGTATGCCCCAGTTGTGTCTAACGCTTCGCAAGAGGCGTTCCCCGTTCTCACGAACTGGGGCAACCTTGGGTGCTTCTTCCTTGTTTTATGTATCCCAAGAAACCTGCGAATCTTAAACGCTTATAATTTAAGAAATCTGAGTGAGATTCAAAAGGACATTATTTCCTTTGAAATACTTGGCTTTTTCCGCTTGTGCTTCCGCAAC